>CAMDGH010000020.1 GCA_945897755.1 Chryseobacterium gleum
AACACCAGTAGCAACGATATTATCAAAGAATTGATTGTGAATGGAAGTGCCGATGTAAAATTAGAGATTGAAACCTTGTTGCAAGGAGGAACGCTTCAAAAATCAATTACAGAAGATGTAGTTTTCGGAAATATCCAACAATCACCAGATGCACTTTGGAACTTTTTCATGTTTTCGGGGTATTTGAAAATTGTTAAAAAGGAACAGATAGATGATGTGATTTATGGCGAATTTGCAATTCCGAACAAAGAACTAAGAAGTATATTTAAAGAAGCTGTTCAGTTTTGGTTTGTACAATCAGATACGTATGATCGTTTCAATACAGTACTTTCCAATTTAAAGAAAGGGCGAGTGGAAGATTTTAGTTTGTATTTTCTAGATTTCATTCAAAAAGTATGTAGCTATTATGATTTTGCAGATACCGAACCAGAAAGAGTTTACCACGCTTTGGTTTTAGGAATGATGGTTCAATTACAGTCTGATTACCGCATTACATCCAATCGAGAAAGTGGTTATGGAAGATACGACATTGTGCTTCATCCTTTAAAAGCGGAGCTTCCTGCCTATGTTTTTGAGTTCAAGCGCTTTCTTTCTATCAAAGAAACTACGATCGAAGACACCCTAAACGCAGCGATGAAACAAATGTACGATATGAAATATGCTGCTGTTTTAGAACAAGAAGGGTTTTCTGCTATTCACCATATTGCTATTGCTTTTAAAGGGAAAGAAGTAAGGATGCGTTACGAATAAAGCGCATTTTTTTAATTGCTTTTGAAACAACTTATTTTACATTAATGAAAGAACTCATTTTCCTGCTTTATCTTTTGTAATGCTACTCTATAAAAAACCGGATTATTTCTTTGAATGGAGCTTCTATATTTACAAAGCACCATCCTTTTTGGAGCATTGATACATCCATTTTCACCTTCGATTCCAAGCTTGTTGATTCGAGTACAACTTGCCCCATTTCGTTTATGATCGAAATCATTAAAGGTGATTCTCCCTCGTTTATTAAGGTTTGATTAATTAGTATTGGAAGTTTCTCTTTCTGAGCACTTTGACTTACCGCAAGGTTTAAGCATCCTTTAGTTCTGTTTTTCAATGTGTTGAAGTCAATGTAGCAAGCGTATGTCACACTGTCTATAAATGGATTTCGGTTTCCTTGTATTGAATAAATGTATTCATTTCGTGCTAGTTCGTAGTTGTCTGGAGGGTCTTGAAAATGCCATTTTTTAAGTATTTCTTGATCTTGTTGTTGGGGTAGCTCCCATCCGGGCATTGCCGAGCTGTATGATATAGCCATATACATCATTGCACGCGCTGCATTACCCTTATGTTTAGACCTAGGTTCGAAGACCAATTGTTTTCCATTATATCCTAATTTTCCTTCCAAATACGAGAACACGACATCCCCTGTTACTTCTCCCAAGGGAAAATTGCTTCGTGGCGCGTTTGCTTTATCTAAATTGCAAGGGTATAAGTTATGAAAATCACTGTATTCGGCTTTGGGAGGATTGTTTGCTGGGTAGGAAGGCATCCAAGAATGGGGATAAGCATGTTCTCTACTATAGCCAAGGGCTGTCCAGTCAAATGCGTCCGAAAACAATTTTTTTTCTCCTGAGTATGCGCATTCAACATAGCGTTGAGTATGCGATGTGTCTATAAGTTCTAATGAAGATAATACCGTAGTTTTATAGTCGGAATAGGGTAAAACAAGATGCTTATTTATTCGCTCAGAAAGTAAGCTTATAAAATTTGGAGCAGTTTTTGAAATACCCTCGTAATAAGAACCAATTTTACTTCCCGTAGTAATTACTTTCTGGATCTTATTTCCTAATTGTTGATAGTTTTCAGTACCCGCAGCACCGTTAAAAGAAAAAACAGTAATGAAATAGGTCGAATTTGCTCTGATAGCTGAAGGAGTAAAACAAGTGTCACTACCAATATAAACTACTTTTGAAAATCCAATTTTATCTCCTCGTTGATAGCTAACTCCGTCCACTGGTTTATCAATAATAGTCGTCTTCATTTGCATTAAAACCAAGTAAAAATGACTAGTTTTTACTTGGTTATAATTTACCTTGAATGTAAATGAATTAAGATTAGAGAAACTTATGGATGTTGGGTTTTCGTAGGGTTCTTGAGCTAGTTGAGTTGAGCCATATTGATGAAAAAATAGGACTGCAAAAAGCACGCATAATCGCTGCATCATAAAGGTGTAAAAACTATAAAATTAGAAAACTTAACACAATAACCAACACCGATTCAAAAGAGCATTTCCACATCTAATTTAAGAGACCTGTTTAATTAATTTTAATTAATGTAAATTAATCTTATGGGTTTATCAAGTTAAGTCTCGAAATTACGTGAAACATAGCTTTTTTTACGCTCTTCCAGTCGCAAATTGGTATTAAACAAAACGATTTGATATGAAAACGATAAAAGATAGGAAGGCCTTTAAAGAACAATTTCAAACTAGCGAATTCTGTCTTTCATATCTTTCAGGACAAATATGGTCCAATCACCATTTAAAATGTTTTTTGTTTCAAAAAAAAGAAAAATAAATTTTCAATTTGTGTTATCACCAATAACTTCAAGAGAAGAGAGTATGTTTTTAATCCTTATTTTTATTCCTCTCAACAGATTTTAGCCAAAGCAAAGGAATTTATTTCTACATTTGTATCATTATTAAATCGATATTATGAAAAAACTAATTTTTGCTTTTGTGTTGACAAGTGCTTTAGTTTCTTGTGAAAAAGAATCTTCAACTCCTAACACAAATAATAATCCTGTAACGGATACAACAAACAACGCATCAAGTTCATCCGTTGTTAATTCAATTGATTGTTCTTCTATTCAATTAACGGGCACGCTAAAAAAGGGTGAATTTGCAAATTCAGTAAGTGTTAAAATTAATTATTTAGGAGGGAATGGAAAAGCATATGATTCTCAAACAATAAGCTCTACTGGAGTTAGTGGTTTATCAGCTAAGCGCGCAGCGGGAGTTTTAGTAAATGGAAACGGAAGTTTAACCTATGTTATTTCAGGAGCGCCAACGATTGCTGGTGTAGCAAGTTTTTCAATTACATTAGGTGGTAAAAGTTGTAATTTTAGTTTAACAATAGAAGACGATAACCAATCAGGTATTATAGCAGGAGAAAACATTAAGGATATTGAAGATAACAGTTATAAAACAGTTCATATTGGAGGTCAACATTGGATGGCTGAAAATTTGAGAGTTACAAAATTCAATGATGGTACACTTATACCTCAAGCAATTTCTAGCTCAGCATGGGTAAATGCGGATGTACCTGCAAGATGTTACTATGATAATAATAATGCAAAATATGGAATTTTGTATAATTGGTCTGTTGCTGATGGAAATAATAAAAATGTTTGTCCTACTGGTTGGCATGTTGCAAGAGATATTGAATGGACAGAATTGACTAATTACCTAGGTGGTGAACAAATTGCTGGAGGTAAATTAAAAGAAGTAGGTTTTGCAAATTGGGAAAGCCCTAATACGGATGCAAGTAATTCTGCTTTATTTAATGCTTTACCTGGGGGATTAAGGACTGCAGATGGAGATTTTTATAGGATTAAAAACAGAGCTTATTGGTGGTCACCATCATCTGAAATAAGTGTATATGGTGCCAAGTATCGTAAAATTAAGTTTGATAGTGGGAATATTGAGTGGTCTTATGAACCTGTGAGAGCAGGAATGTCCATTCGTTGTTTGAAAAATTAAAATAGTATAATTTACAAGTGATTATTTATTGAGTTAATCCATAATTCATAAATTATCTCTCATCATTTAATTTCAGATTACTTTTTTTCTCCTCGTTCAGGTTTTAAAACCTCAACGAGGATTTTTTTTAATTTACGCTTGTTCAATACATATTCAATTTTTCTAACAGTGTTAGCAAGTTAAGTCTCGAAATTATGTAAAACGCAACTAAATAAAGGATAATAAAAAAGGGTAAAAGGCAATTCGTGATATCTAATGCCTTATTATGTGTAAATTTGAGCTCTAAAAATAAAACTGTTTTATGACAACAAATAAGCTGATTTTCACTCTGATTACTTTTTTTTCAATCATTAATTCTCTTTTAGGTCAACGCACATTGTCTGTTGAGGCAATATGGAAAGACCAGCAATTTAAAGAAAAGTCATACGAAGGGTTTAATGGGATGAATGACGGTGAACATTTCTCCCGTTTAAATGCAGATGATAATGCAATCACAATTCATTCGTACAAGAAAAACAATGAACAAGGGACAGTACTTGTAGGTCAATCAGATTTAAAAATAAACGGAAAAACAATTAAGATTGCATCCTATGAATTTAGTGATGATGAAAAAAAACTACTTATTCTAAGCAATCAAAA
Source organism: Chryseobacterium gleum (assembly GCA_945897755.1). GTDB lineage: Bacteria > Bacteroidota > Bacteroidia > Flavobacteriales_D > Crocinitomicaceae > CANHVK01. Next base: position 4,388 of record CAMDGH010000020.1, read on the forward strand.
AGCAATTTACAGAAGAAGTTATACCGCTGAATATTACGTGTTCGATCTAAAGTCAAAAAAGCTAGAATACTTAGATAGTACTAAAATGGAAGCAACTCTTGCACGTTTTTCTCCCGACGGAACAAAAATTGCATTCGTTCATAAAAACAATATATATATCAGGGATATTGTTTCTAAAACGACACTTACAGTGACCAAAGATGGGAAAAGCAACGCGATTATCAACGGTACAAGCGATTGGGTTTATGAAGAAGAATTTAGCATCACACAGTGTTTTGATTGGTCATTCGACAGCAAAAAAATAGCATATTTGAGATTTGATGAAGAGGCAGTAAAACAGAGTACCATTGATTATTACAAAGGGAATTATCCAACTACAGTGGCTTACAAATACCCTAAATCCGGTGAGGATAACGCTAAGGTTACGCTTCATATTTTTGACCTAGCTCGTACAAGTTCATTACAGGTTAAATTAAACGAATACGAATACTTGCCTCGTTTAAAATGGGCTCCAACAGAATCAGTACTGATAGCTCAAACATTAAACAGGCATCAAAACACACTCGATTTTTATTCAATCGATGGAGAGTCAGGACTAGCAACGCCTTTTTATCAAGAAAAATCAATTACGTATGTCGAGATTGATGATAATTTAATCATCTTGCCAAACGGTAAAGAAATCCTTCGTACAAGTGAAATAGATGGATATAACCACATCTATGTTTTAAATTTAAATGGCACTCAAAAAGCCATTACATCTGGAGAATATGATGTAATCGAACTGTACGGTATAAATCCTAAAGCAACACATGTCTTTTACTCAGCAGCAGTAAAAGGACCTCATCACAAGGGTGTTTATTCAAGTTCTCTTGTTACAAAAGAAAAGAAAATACTCAGCGAGGAATTAGGTAATAATACGGCGGTATTTGCCAAAGGAATGCGTTATTTTGTCTTGAAAACATCCAACGCGAACACTCCGCCAACCTCTACTTTGAGAGACTCAAAAGGAAAAGAAATCTGCATTTTAGAAAATAATACAGAGTTGAAAAACACCTTAAAAACATATAATTTAACGCGTAAAGAGTTTTTTAAAATTCAAGGAGAGGGAGGTCAATTGTATGCTTGGATTATGAAACCCGTAGATTTTAATCCGGAAAAAAAATATCCTGTCTATGTTTCCATTTATGGTGGTCCGGGTCACAATACGGTTAGCGACAGTTGGGGTGGCAACGATTATATGTATCACCAATTACTTACCCAGAGTGGGTATATCGTAGTCAGTGTTGATCCCAGAGGAACACTTTATCGAGGAGCAGCCCATAAAAAAAGCACCTACTTACAAATGGGGAAATATGAACTCGCTGATTTTATGAGTGCAGCATCTTATTTAGGTAGTTTAGCATATGTTGACAAAGACCGTATCGGAATACAAGGATGGAGTTATGGTGGTTTTATGACCTCATTAGCGATGACCAAAGGTGCTCCGTTGTTTAAGATGGGGATTGCCGTAGCCCCAGTTACCAATTGGAAATACTATGACAATATTTATACTGAACGCTTTATGCGAACACCGAAAGAAAACATAAATGGTTACGAAGACAATTCTCCAATTACACATGCCGGAAAATTGAAAGGAAAATACATGCTAATACATGGAACAGCAGACGATAATGTCCATTTTCAAAATGCGATGGAATTTACAAACGCACTTATAAAAGAAAATATTCAGTTTGATCAATTTTCTTATCCAAATAAAAATCACGGGATATATGGAGGGAATACACGAAATCACCTCTATTCAATGATGTATCAATACACCTTAAAGAACTTGTAAAAATGGCTTCTATCCTATAATTGATCGAACAAAGAAGTTTGCGTTTTTTTTTGAAAAAAAATAAACGAAATCACTTGGCTTGCTAATATACGTGTATTTTCTCTTTGTAAAAGCTAGTGTGTTGTTTTTTAAATTGTTACCGAAATCAAAATACTTGTTTTCAATTTCGGCAACAATTTAAAGTCTGTATTACCCCTTATTTTATTTCTTGTTTTTATTAAAAATGAATAAATAAATTCGGAATTAACTATTTCTTTGTTAATTTAGTTGCGTTATAAAAAAAGGATGACTCTCATGGGCGAAACTGCTAAATTAGTATTGGAAGGGAAAGAATTCGAATTCCCTATAATTGAAGGAACAGAAAATGAAAAAGCAATAGACATTAGTTCATTGCGAGACACAACAGGTTATGTTACATTAGACACTGGTTACAAAAACACAGGTGCTACAAAAAGTGCGATTACTTTTTTAGATGGTGAAAAAGGCATTTTAAAATACAGAGGGTATTCAATCGAAGAATTGGCAGAGAAAGCAAGTTTTATTGAAGTTGCGTATTTGTTGATTTACGGTGACTTACCTACAAAAAAAGAATTAGCTGATTTCACAAATAGTATTACAAAACACACTTTGGTTCATGAAGACATGAAGCAATTTTTTGAAGCTTATCCAGCCAAAGCACATCCAATGGGTGTATTGTCTTCTATGGTTTGCTCCTTATCTACATTCTATCCAGAATCATTAGATCCAAACAGAAGTCCAGAAGCGAAAAATTTAACAGTACACCGTTTACTTGCTAAATTGCCTACTCTTGCAGCTTGGGCATACAAAAATTCAATGCGTCATCCATTCATGTATCCAAAAAATGAATATGATTATTGTAAGAACTTTTTGTACATGATGTTTTCTATGCCAACAGAAGATTTTAAAGTAGATCCGGTTATTGTAAGCGCTTTAAATAAGTTATTTATTCTACATGCTGACCACGAACAAAATTGTTCTACTTCAACGGTTCGTATTGTTGGTTCATCGCAAGCAAATTTATACGCTTCTATTTCTGCAGGTATTTCTGCTTTATGGGGTCCTTTACACGGGGGAGCAAACCAAGAGGTAATCGAAATGTTAGAAGAAATTCAGGCTGATGGTGGAGATGTTGATAAATGGATTTTAAAAGCAAAAGACAAAGAAGATTCTTTCAGATTGATGGGTTTTGGTCACCGTGTTTATAAAAACTTTGATCCACGAGCAAACATCATCAAAAAAGCATGTGACGATATTTTAGAAAAACTACAAGTGAACGATCCTTTGCTTGCTATTGCAAAGCGTTTAGAGCAAGTTGCTTTAGAAGATGAATATTTTAAATCACGAAATTTATATCCGAACGTAGATTTCTACTCAGGAATCATTTACAAAGCGATTGGGATACCAACGGAAATGTTTACGGTAATGTTTGCGATTGGTCGATTACCGGGATGGATCGCACAATGGAAAGAAATGACTGAAAACAAAGAGCCTATCGGACGACCAAGACAAATTTACATTGGTGAAGTTGTAAGGCATTATGTTCCAATTGAAGAAAGATAAACGCATCTGAAACAAAAAAAACTACTCTTTGAGTAGTTTTTTTTTGTTTCATGTATTTTTTTTATTGGTTGATAAGGTGCAAATTAAAGGAGTAAGCCCTTTATTCGTATTTATTAGCTTGATTTTAATAGAATGTCTTTTAATTCACTTGAGGATACAATTCCGGATTTTTTCCAAATGATTTCTCCTTTTTTAAACAAAAGTAAGGTGGGAACACTTTTGATTTTAAAACGGGATGCAAGTACTTGATTCTTGTCTACATCAATTTTAAGTATTGTCACCATTGCTCCAACTTTTGATTTAACATCATCTAGAATAGGAGACATTGTTTTACATGGACCGCACCACGTTGCATGAAAGTCAACTAGGGTTAAGCGGTCACTTTTTATAATTTCAGAAAATGTTCGTTTCAAAGTTTTATTTTATATCGGAGTGGATGCTATTTTGTCGTTATGTTTTGTATTACTTCTGTTTCTTGCTTATTTCGAGAGTGAATCTCATTAAAATTAGCTTGTAAGAGAATGTAAAGTTACATTTTCTATCTTAAAAATGAGTTATGCCAAATGTAATTGTAAAATAGCCTAAGCTATGGAACTATTTTTTGAAGATATATTGATGAAAAAGAACATGTAGATTGGAATGTTTTGTAGTTTGTTTGGTATTAAATTACGTGTCTTTTTGATCGGTATTCATAATGGTACGATTGAGAAATAATAAAAAATTGTTATTTCACCCGATGAATTTTTAGAATAAGAAAAAGATTATGGTTATTTTAACAGACGTAAATTTAACAAAACGAGGTTTAACAAAACGAGGTTTAACAAATTAATTATCATTAATAAACATGTCTTTAGAATTAAATGCCTCTATGTTTGATTTTTTCAAAGAGCTATCGGAAAATAATACCCGTGATTGGTTTCAATTAAATAAAGAGAGGTATCAGCAGCACTATGATGCTGTAGTCTCTTTTTCAGAATCACTTCTTATAGCGATGAATAAAACGGATACCATCGAAACCCCTTCAGGAAAAAAGGCTGTTTTTAGGATTTACAAGGATGTGCGATTTTCAAAAGACAAGACCCCATACAAAACACATATTTCAGCAGGTTTTAAACGAGCATCGTCTTTAAGAAGGGGGTCTTATTACCTTCACATAGAGCAGGGGAATAGTTTTATCGGTGGTGGTTTTTGGGACCCAACTCCAGCCGATTTAAAACACATACGTCATCAAATCGCAGCTGAAGATAATAGGATAAGAAAGATCCTTAGTTCGGCCTCTTTTATTACTCATTTCGGATCTTTACAAGGGGATAAGTTAATCACTTCTCCAAAAGGGTTTGATAAAAACCATAAAGCATTGGATTTGCTTAAATACAAACAGTTTTTACTCATGAAAAGAATTTCAGATGAAGACGTACTATCTTCTCATTTCTTAAATCAGGTAGTGGAAGGATTTAATGCCATGTTGCCTTTTCTTGATTGCATGAGTGAAATGCTTACCACAGACCTAAACGGAGCTCCTTTAGCGAATTAATGTCACACCTTTTATAAAAAAAAACATGTTTAATTTCGACTTTAAAAACCCTACTAAATTAATTTTCGGAAGAGATACAATACAGCGGATTTCCCAAGAAATTCCTCATGGATCGAAGGTTTTACTCTTATATGGAGCTGGTAGTATCAAACAGAATGGTGTTTACGATGAAGTTGTAAATGCATTATCTGGATTTAGTTATATTGAGTTTGGGGGTATTCCACCGAATCCGGAATACGATGTGCTTTGCGAAGCTTTACAGATCATTAAGTCTCAAGAAATAAACTATTTACTTGCGGTTGGTGGAGGATCAGTCATCGATGGAACGAAGTTTTTAGCCGCTGCTGCATATTATACAGGCGATAATACATGGGAGATCTTAGAAAAAGGGATACGTACAGACGTGGCAATGCCTTTTGGAACGGTGTTGACATTACCTGCAACGGGCACTGAAATGAACTCTGGTGCTGTGATTTCGAGAAGAAAAACATTTCAAAAGTTAGGCATGGGAGGGCCTGGTTTATTTCCTCAATTTTCTATTTTAGATCCATCGGTGGTTCGTTCAATTCCGAGTTATCAGATTGCCAATGGAATTACGGACGCATTTACACACGTTCTTGAGCAGTACATGACTTATCCGATACAAGCAAGGCTACAAGATCGATTCTCAGAAAGCATTCTTCAAACACTGATTGAAGTGAGTACCAGCGTGATTTCAAATCCTGAAAATCATGAAGCGGCATCAGACTATATGTGGTCTTGTACAATGGCGCTTAACGGCTTGATTCAGAAGGGTGTGCCAACAGATTGGGGGATACACGCCATCGGTCACGAATTAACGGTTTTATTTGGAATTGATCATGCGCGTACTTTAGCGATCATTACTCCAAACTACTATCGTTATTGTTTTGAATCAAAAAAACAGAAGCTTGCACAATGTGCAACACGTGTTTTTGGAATTCACGAAGGAAGTATTGAAGAAAAAGCAATTGCGTGTATTTTTCATATTGAAACATTTTTTCATTCTCTCGGTATCGCTACCAAACTTTCTGCCTATACAGATAATTACATAGGTACTGCAGAGCATATTCAATCACGATTTACAGATAGGGGATTGTTAGGTATTGGAGAGCATAAATTGATTACACCAGAAGATGTTAAAAACATCGTTGGAATGTGTTACTAAATTAGTGCTAAATACGTACGTGTTTTCTATTGATTAGTGTGTTGTACTTTTACTTTACATTTGCGTATAAATCCACGTCAGAAGCTGTGATTACTTGATCGGCGAGTATTACCAAACGTTCAATCACATTTCTTAGTTCGCGAATATTTCCAGACCAATGTATCAGTTTCAATGCTTCTAGCGCACCTGCATCAAAGGATTTATCTGCAATCCCATGATTTTGGCAGATTCCAGTTAAGAAATAGGAGGCTAATAACGGAATGTCTTCAATTCGTTCGTTAAGGGTAGGTACATGAATTGGAATGATTGCTAAGCGATGAAATAAATCTTCTCTAAACCTCCCTTCTTGAATTTCCTTTCTCAAATCTTTATTGGTAGCTGCAATAATCCTACAGTCTATTTTTAGGTCTTTTTCTCCACCCACACGTTGAATAAGATTTTCTTGAAGTGCGCGAAGTACTTTTGCTTGAGCATTCAAACTCATGTCCCCAATTTCATCTAAAAACAAGGTTCCTCCATTTGCTAATTCAAATTTTCCTTTCTTTTCTTTTATTGCAGAAGTGAAGGCCCCTTTTTCATGGCCAAACAACTCACTTTCTATCAATTCGCCAGGAATAGCAGCACAATTAACTTCAATAAAAGGCATTTTTGAACGAAGGGATTGATCGTGTAATCCTCGAGCCACGAGTTCTTTTCCGCTTCCATTTGCTCCTGTAATCAAAACGCGCACATCAGATGGCGCTATTTTTGTAATCAGAGAGCGTATTTTTTCAATTGCTGCGGTCTCTCCAATCATGTGATTACCTTTTATTCTTTTCAATGTTTTTCGGAGAACGACTGTTTCTTCAACCAATTGGTTCCGTTCTTTTACATTTCTGAGTGTTATGAGTATTCGATTTAAATCCAACGGTTTTTCGATAAAATCGAAGGCGCCCTTTCGAATTGCCTCAACTGCAGTATCAATCGTGCCATGACCACTAATCATAATCATAGGAACACTAATTTGGTTTTTTGATAATGCTTCGAGTAGTTCAATTCCGTCCATTACCGGCATTTTAACATCGCAAAAAACGAGGTCAAAAGAATCATTTAGTAGCAGGGCTAATCCCTCTTTTCCGTTTTCGGCCTCTAAAACTTGGTATCCTTCAAAAACAAGTATTTCAGAGAGTACACTTCGTATACTTCGTTCGTCATCTATGATTAAAATTTTATTCATCGGTTAAGGATTTAAGCGTTTGTCTACGTAGCTTGCTATTTTAAGAAAGAAATCATTGGGCTTCATCGTCCTCCATTCCTCGTCTTCTAATTCTCCTCCCATAACAAAATAACTATCGAGGTGAATTTTTTCAAATTCTTTTATCACATGATTGTGAAAATTAATCAATGCAATCCAACCGTCTTCAACTTCATCAAACCATTCTTCATAATAGCAATCGTCTGAGTAGTGAAAATTTAAGACATTTTCTCCAATCAAAATAAACTTATTGATTCCATTTTCCATAATGGGTTCAATAATCGATCGTTTAAATCTCATAATGTCATTTTCGATGGCGTCATTCCATTCTCCAATGAGCTCGATGATCGCAAATTTATCGTCATAGTCAGTATATAAAACTTTGATGAATAAGGTTTCTGAACCAATTGAATCCCATTGAGGATGGATCAAAAAATTATAAATGTGGTCTGTATAAGCAGTTTCACTATACGTTCTTCCAAAAAAAGGGGAAAAAGAATCCTCTGATGCAATATAAAAGTCACGCCAAAGATAATAAGGTTCTATGAAATGCATTTTTTGATATTATATTTGTAATGTAAACAAAAGATTGAATTACAAAGTTGATAAATTTATTCACATTACATCTTAAATGAAAGTTCTATTTTATTCTCTTAGTCTATTTTTCATCTTTTTTAGTGTAAGTTGTTCTTCTAAAAAAAACAGTGCTTCATTGCATTCTTTAGTTTCGACTCAAATTAAAAACGATAGTACAATTACTTTTTTCGGAAAAGTGTATGTCAAAAAAACAATTGAAGCGTCTTCCTTATTAAAGACAGACTTTATAGGGTCAATCATTCAGAATGAGTTAAATGATTTTTCATCAGGTATAAATATAAATAAACCCATTTATTTTACTGTTCATGGTTTATTACAGAAACAAGGTTTTCCGGAAGAAATAACCATTTATTCAGAGCTTAAAAGCAAGGATTCGTTGTGTGATAAGATTAGTTCACTAGGTTATTTTTTAAAGCATAAAGAAGGAGTAAGCTTTGTAGAAAAACCGCTTTTTAGTATATTAATTAACGATGATGTGGCACTTTTTCATTATGGAAAACCAATTGGCTTAAAAAAGTTACAACAAAAAATGACAGCATCAGAGGAAGTTGCTAAGCCCATTTCAATCAATATTGACAAAAGTCTTAAGAGTACAAGTTTCATTAGTTTAACAGCTCATTTGAAAAATATTCATGTGCTACAATCTAAAATGAGTTCATTGTCTCCAAAAAACCAAGGTGCAATTGAAGCGTTATTGTCCGATGCTTTTTTGAGTGCAACAGTTGTCGATAAACTGAACGAGTTTCAGGTTAACATCGCTCACTTATTTAATGAAAAACTCAAGCATAAATGTTTTTTAACATCAGGAGATTTTATTAAATTAGATGATGCTATGTACAATTCTCATTGTACATATCATTTAGATCCAGTAAAGGCAGATGCATTTATCGCTACCTATTACCCTGAATTTTTAGAAAAAATAATCGGTTCTAGGATTGAGCTTCAATTTGCGCTTTTAAGTTTGGGTAAAAGTCCAATCGCCTCGCTCACAAATGGAAATGGCAGTGTATCTTTCGGGTTAACAGATGCTATGGATTTTAATTGTTTTTCATTGTGTAATGAATTCGATGAAAATAAATCAATAACAAAAATCATATACTCCTCACTTCCAGCTTTGTTGGGTTCTCGTTTTTCAACGTCTGAAACTGGAAACAAGTTTTTTTTGAAGTCTAGTAATCAGGGTTGTAGTTTGAAATCGAACAAATTGCCATCGGATTTTGGAATTAAGGGAGTAGATTTTTATTACGTTCCAAGTCAGCAAACAAAATCAGAATCTGGTTTTACTACTTTATTGCGCGAAAATTTCTCATTTGTTCGAATACAAGTGTCTAATGATGATTCAAAAATAATAATCAGAGGAAAGAATAAGAATAAGACAATGTTCGAGCAAGTGGTTGATTATTTTATGAATCAGTATACTTCTGGAAATTTAAGTATTTAATAATTAATCAAATGGTCGATTTAATTAAAGTTAGTGTCTTAAGATGTTTGGGTTTTCTAAAAAACAGTATATTAGGCATCCTTATATTACTTATTCTATACCTTCTTTTTGCCTATGTACTTTCTCATATTCCTGTAAATACAGTTCAAAAACGAAAAGATAAGTCAATTGATGTTTATATTTTATCAAATGGTGTTCATACTGATTTAGTATTGCCTGTAAAGAATAAAACAATAGATTGGAGATTACTTGTCCCCCCTTCAAATACAAAAAACAAAGATACAACAGCGAATATGATCTCATTTGGTTGGGGTGACAAAGGGTTTTATTTAAACACACCAACGTGGGCTGATTTGAAATTTTCAACCGCCTTTAATGCCATGTTTGCATTAAGCACATCTGCGATTCACACGACCTACTATCATGATTTAACATGGTCCGATAAAAAAAAGAAAATTCAGATTACTCAGAAAGAATACGATAATCTAGTTAAATTTATTAAAGGCAGTTTTAAAACAACTAAGTCAAAAAAGTTTGCTTTTATCCCTACTGAGCTCGTCTATGGTGAATCAGATGCGTTTTATGAAGCAAAAGGGAAATACAGTTTATTTCAAACGTGTAATTCTTGGGCGAATGAAGGCTTGAAGAAAGCTGGTCAAAAGGCAGCACTCTGGACGGCCTTAGATGATGGGATATTTCGAAACTACGAATAACTGAATAATTAAGCTCTTCGAGTAGAAAAGTGAGATGTTCTATTCTCCGATTGGAAGAGTGATTGACAACTTTGAAATGTTTACATCATACATGTTGTAATTACTCTGTTGTTCGTCGTATGTAACTGACGACATAATTCCTTTCTTAAGGGATGGGTAATATTGAAAATGAGTATCGTCGTTCACTGAATTAACTGCAGAACCAAGATTTAGAGGAGATGTCCATTCGTTGTTTTTGAAATAAGACACAAAAACATCATACCCACCCATCCCTATGTGGCCATCTGAACTAAAAAACAATGTTTTTCCGTCAGGAGATAGGGACGGAGTTGTTTCACGATAAAGGGTGTTTATTTGTGCAGGCATTAACGTTGCCTCACCCCATTTTTTTCCATTTTTTTTCACAATATATAGGTCAGTAGACGTTTTTTCGCCAGTCCGATCAGACACAAATACCATTGTATTTCCATCATCCGAAAGTGTTGCTGCGCCATCAAAGTAAGACGTGTTGATGGTATTGTTATTTATTAGTTTAGGTTTTTGCCAGCTGCCTTCTTTTTTTGTAACTTCAAAGATGTCAGAGCTTTCAGTGATCTCTTCCATATCAGTAGCGGTTGTATTCATTGTCAGTAAACCCTTAGTACCTATTGAATTAATGTATGATAAAGCATCAAATCCAATGCCGTTTAAATGGCCTAATTCATTTGAAATACTATCCCACATTCCGTTTTTTTCATCAAAAACAGCGGTGTACACATCTTCAAAATACTGCTCGTCGTCGGGATTTTTAAGTCCACCAGTTGTATTCTCTTTTCGTCCAACAAAAAAGAGTGTTTTACCATTGTTAGTGAGTAAGCCTCCATATTCATTCAAGTCTGAATTTACCTCACCACGTGTAAATTTTCGCGCTTTTTCTCTTTTTAATTCCATTTCGCTTAATGCGAAATTACATTGAGCCATTCTGTCTGCGATGCGAAAATCAGCTTGTTTAGAAGTGCTAAGTAGCGTAATTGCTTTGTTATATGCAGAAAGTGCTTCAGTAATATTCCCTGCTTGATGATTTGCTCTTGCAAACAACTCATAGAGTTCTCCATCAGGGCTTTCGCAATAGGCTAATGCTTTTTCACTATAAAAAAGGGCCTTTGAGAAGTGGTTGACCTTATAATAAGATTGGGCTAACCAATAGTTTGCCTTCCAAGAGGATTCATTTTTAATTAAAATTACGTGAAGTTTTGAAATAGCAACTTTTATCTTCCCCTCATCATATAATTGTTTTGCTTCATCTAATGCGAATATAGTGGCTGTTTTATCTAGTAGCGAAGGAATTGAGTCCGGAAGATTTTGTGAATCAGTATTGCCGAAAAGATTAAAAAAGGTTAACATTAACCCACATGTACACGCTAATTTCATACGAATAAAAAGAAGCGAATTTAATAAATTATATTGAGTTAAAAAGAGTTTTAGGTTCATTTCTGTGTGTTTTTTCATTACGTGTCGATTGTCGTCTTAATCTGTATTAGAGTTTTTCACGTTGATAACAATTCTTATATTTGTGTTCTAGCTTATGCATTTACCTGATGCATTTTTGCAGTAATTTTTTAAAACTAAATTTTAACAAACGATTCAGTATATGTCAAACACATCACTTTATTCAATTTCTCCTATCGATGGGCGTTATCACTCGAAAACAGCAGCGCTATCCAACTACTTTTCTGAATATGCTTTGATAAAATACAGGGTTCGTGTTGAGGTATTGTATTTTATCGCTTTAATAAAAACGGGTGTAACTAATTTGCCTTCACTTTCACCGGAAATCCTGTTGCAGCTTGAGGGAATTTACGTTAATTTCAGCGAGGATGATGCAAATTGGATTAAAGACTCTGAAAAAATAACCAATCACGATGTTAAAGCGGTTGAATATTTCTTAAAAGATAAGTTTACAAAGCTAGGACTTGATGCCTATTTGGAATATGTTCATTTTGGTCTCACTTCCCAAGACATCAATAATACGAGTATCCCGCTTTCATTAAAGGAAGCTTTAAATACCGTTTATTTCCCTGCTTTAGAAGATTTAATAAGTCACCTAAATGAATTAAAGGTGATTTGGAAAGATGTTCCAATGCTTGCGAAAACGCATGGTCAACCCGCGTCTCCTACCCGTTTAGGTAAAGAGATTCAGGTGTTTTCTGAGCGTCTAGAAAAACAAATTTTACAAGCAAAATCAATTCCTTTTTCAGCAAAATTTGGAGGAGCAACAGGTAATTTAAATGCGCATCATGTTGCTTTTGGCTCACATGATTGGGTCGTATTTGCCAATCATTTTGTGAATAACGACTTAGGTCTTGACAGAAGTCAGACGACAACTCAAATTGAGCATTACGACAATCTAGCGGCTTTATTTGATGCGTTGAAAAGAATTAACACCATTATTTTAGATTTAAACCGGGATATGTGGATGTATATTTCAATGGAGTATTTTAAGCAAAAGTTAAAAGAGGGAGAGATTGGTTCATCTGCAATGCCTCACAAAGTAAATCCCATTGATTTTGAAAATTCAGAAGGGAATATTGGGATTGCAAATGCCTTATTTGAGCATCTTTCTGCAAAACTGCCTGTTTCACGTTTACAACGAGATTTAACAGACTCTACGGTGTTAAGAATGATTGGTGTTCCGATTGCGCACACTTTAATTTCGATTAAAGCAACACAAGCTGGACTTTCGAAATTACTTTTAAATGAAGTAGCATTTGAAAATGATTTAGAGAAAAATTGGGCTGTTGTCGCTGAGGCAATTCAAACAATCTTAAGAAGAGAGGGGTTTCCAAAGCCGTATGAAGCTTTAAAAGGACTTACACGAAAAAATGAAGCTACTACGAAAGATTCAGTACACGCATTCATTGATACCTTGGGGTTAAATAAAGCGTTAAATGCAGAGCTAAAGGCTATAACTCCTCATAATTATACGGGGATTCAATTGGTTAAATAAGCTTAATTGAATATTCGGTTCTATTGCCAGAGGATATTTACGATGCGTGTAATAAAGAATGTAAAGTGCTTATGTCATTAAAAAAACGGTGTTGTCTTTGTGCTCTTTATTTTTCAGAGATTAGAAGTCGTTTTTCGATTGTGGAGTCTTCTTATCGTTTTTTAGCAGGTATTTTTTTATTTTTTGTTTTATCACTTCCTCTGATTATCGAGTTAATCCTTATGTTAACTCATGATACAGCTTCATTTTCAGATAAAAAAACAGCTGCCATTCATTTTTTTTACCTGGAGTTATATTCTTTCCTAACTTCTGTTTTATTGATTTATTTCATTCGTTTACTTTCCTTCAAAAAAAAGGTGGAAGCTTTTTTTGCTGTTTCTATAGTTATTGTTTGCTGTTCTTTTTCTTTGATTAACGGATTATGTCTTTCGTTTTATCAAATTCCATTATCTACCTCAATTGTGTATGCTTTTTTTGGCGCGGGTAATCTCGAAAAAATATCATTTGTTAAAGAATATATTACGATCAGAGAATACCTGATTTTCGGTTTATATGGTGCGTTTTTAGTTGTTTATTTGCGTTATTGCAGGAAGTCGGTTTCTTTTTCTTTGAGGCTGCGTAATATCGGATTTATTTTCTTTTTAATTTCCGTTTTTAGCTCCCTGATCTTAATTTACAAAGCACACAATATACATTTGGTTAAACAAACAGTTATTGGAAGAGTACTTAGTAGCTATATGTCTTATGTGAATGAATTAGAGCAAATTGATTCGGGGAGTTTAGGGCGGAATTCCTTGTTAAAGGGACAGTCAATTTTTCCTGATGAAAATGAGGTTCACATTGTGGTGATAGGTGAGTCTGCTTCTAAGCACCATTGGCAACTTTACGGGTATCAAAGGGAAACTACACCAGCACTTTTCGCATTGAAAAATGAGTTAATCACTTTTAATAAGGTAAAGACCACTGATGTTCATACTGTAGAATCGTTAACTTCTCTTTTTGTGAAACCAGTTAAAAATAGTAAAGAAAACCTAATTAATGGTTTCAATCAGGCGGGATTTAAAACCTATTGGATAAGTAATCAGGAGATATCTGGAAATAATCAATCTTTGGTAACTGGTATCTCAAAAGCGTGTTCGAAATCTTATTTTATAAATTATTCTGGGAATCAATCGTTGGATGAAAAAACAATTCCTTTTGTGAAAAAATGCATTCGGGAAAAGGCTAAGAAAAAGATAATTTTTGTTCACTTAATGGGTTCCCACCTTTCTTACTTTGACCGATATCCAAAAAGCGCTTCGACATTCAAGGATCCTTATAAATCCTTGTTTGGTTTTAAGGCGTCTCAATTTGTAAATCACTATGACAATAGTATTCGCTATACAGATCAAGTACTGAGTCAATTAATTTCAATCGTTAAAAACAACCGTAGTTCGGCAACCTTGAGCTATTTTTCAGATCATGGAGATGAGGTGTATGATTTCCGAGATTTTCATGGTCATGCTCAACATTTAAAGTCGCGTTTTATGGATGAGATACCCTTTTGTGTTTTCTTAAATAAAAAGTACAGGTCAAAGGATACTTTTATGTTTCATAAACTATTTAAGAACCAAAATCGTTTTTTTAAAATCCAAGATTTTCTGCATACATTTCATACGATTACCCACTCAAGTTCTCTATTTTACGATGCGAGTAAAAGTATGGGTGTAAATTTGAAAGAAGAGTTAATTTCCAAACAAAAACCAGTACTGGTTTCAGTAAACCGTCCTCAAATTTGGTGTCATCGGGTCAATTCTTCTCATAGACTTAAGGAGGTAAGTCCTCTGTTTGATGGAATAGAAGTTGATGTAATGATGAATCAGGGAGTTTTAATGGCGCAGCATCCGCCAGAACAGTTCAGTGAGCCACTTGCACCATTATTACTCAAAGCGAAGAAAATGAATCATCGAACTGTATGGCTCGATTTAAAAAACTTGAAACCGGTTAATCAACATTCTATTCTTAAGCAATTACTTTTGTTTAGAAGTAAACACCCTTTATTGAATCTAATAATTGAAAGTGATCGTTGTGATTTACTTCCATTGTTTATGGGAAATAAGTTTATGTGTAGTTATTATTTACCTGAATTAAGCAAGATTTCAGTCAGTGGATTGACTGAGGTTAAAAATAATGTGATTAGGTATAATCCATCGTTTATTTCTCAAAATTATACGGAGTATGAATTGATGAAGAAGCATTTTCCATCAACTCAAAAACTCATTTGGGTATTGAATATCTCGTATAATAAACGATATAACAATGCACTCAATATACTGTTCAAGCAAGACCCTACCCTTAAGTCGGTATTGGTAAACTATCCCACTCCCCATTGGATATAGTGTTTTGTAAGTGGTTATAACTTTTGTTGAATTAACATTTAGTGTCTAATAAATAAAGATCTAACATTTATTTAGTCATCTTTTTCTAGCTTATCTTTACAATGACTTAAATTGATTAATCAATGCAGGATAAAATTCTTGAAAACTTAGAATATCAGATTCAATTTCAGGAGTTTAAAATCAACTCCCTTTTGGAAATAACCGCTGCTATTAACACGAGTCAAGACATTGGTCACTTGCTAGGTATTTTTAATTACATTTTAAATCAACAGTTAAGCTTTTCTAAAATCATTTTTTTTCATCTTGAAGAGAGCGGAAAAGTATTGCTCAAAACAGGAGTTAAAGGGAAGATAAACGAGGATTTACTTTTTGACAACATTAAACGATTTACTGAAATTACAACGATTGATTCTTCAGAGAATTCAATTATAAATCAGTTTGAAACAATCATACCTGTATTTCATGCTAAAAAACCATTGGCTTATTTACTGTTGTCAAGTGACAGGTTTAAAAAGCTTACTACGAAAGAGCTGCTAACGAATTTGAGTTTTATTCAAACCTTAGCGAATATTACCTTAGTTGCTATCGAAAATAAACGTATGTTAGCTCAAAATATCAAACAAGCTCGTTTGAAAAAAGAGCTTGAATTTGCATCAGAGATGCAAAAATTATTGTTTCCTTCTGAATTACCTTCGAACAGTAAAGTCGATATTTCTGCAAAATATACATCAAGACATCAAATAGGGGGTGATTATTACGATTATATTCCACTCAGTGAAACTGAATTTATTGTTTGTATTGGAGATGTCTCAGGAAAGGGAATTACAGCGGGGATGATAATGACTAATTTTCAAGCAACGATTCGAACACTTTTTAGTTATCAAGATTTTGAGTTGGATTTTTTGATCGAAGAGTTAAATAAAAAAGTGATTTCCATTTCAAAAGGAGAGAAATTCATCACTTTTTTTATTGCTAAGTACAATCACGAAACGCGGAAATTAATGTATGTTAATGCTGGTCACAATCAACCTTTTATAACCAACGGGAAAGAGTTTCACTTACTAGATAAAGGAACGGTAGGCTTAGGCATGTTTGATGACCTTCCTTTCCTTACTGTCGGTACTTATACTGTTGCTGTAAACGAAACACTTGTTATGTATACCGATGGTATAATTGAATTAGAGAATGAGAAAAACCAGTTTTTTGAGTTAGACCAACTCATTCAACTTACCAATCATTACTATCCTTTAAAAATGGAGGATTTGAATAATATTATTTTTTCTAAACTGTTAGAGTGGAAAGGTAAACGTAATTTTGTTGATGATACAGCGATATTTACCTGTCGTTTTTTTTAGCTGCGCTTCACTGATTCTAAGGCATCATCTCAAAATGTATATTTTTCCAAATTCTTGTTTAAAATGATCATCTATTTCGGATGATCTATGGTTCATCTCTTTCCCTTTAATTGTACTTTTCACTTTGTAAAGGTAAACACCGTTGCCTAATTGGTCTCCAAAATCATCTTTTCCATCCCATGCATATTGGGTTAATTTATTAATCCCCATTTCGAGTATTCCCAATTCTGACTGCGTAATTTCTTTTACTACCCTTCCATTGATATTCATGATTTGTATCGAGACATTGTCAGGTATTTCTTCGCCTGTTAAGGAATACATGAATCGGGTACTTGTTGAAAAAGGGTTTGGATAATTTGTTAAATAAGAAAAGCTACTTTCTTTTATGATTTCAAAATTCACTTTATACCCATTGTCTCCAGATAAATTCCCTGTTTTGTCTGCTGCTTGAACGGATAGTATGTATGTTCCTGTTTTGTCAAAAAGCGCAGGATATGTTATTTTGAATTTTTTTGTTTTTTCTGTGGCAAGTTCCCAAAATAAATTTTGTTTTCCAGATTTTTCGATAAATGAAATTCTTTTTTGTTCCCCTGATGGATGAGTAATATAGATGCCGAAATTTGAAGTGTCTGAAATTGAATTCATGAGTAAAAAATCGTTCTCATCTTTTAGGCTTATCGATATTTCAGGGTTTGATTGAATCAATTCTCCGTTTATTATTTTTTTTCCATCAAAAGCTACATCTAAAATAGGGTTGATTTCATCTTGCTTTATGTAGAATTTCTTTTTTGCGAAATTGTTGAAGTGGTACATCTCAGGTTGATCTAATTCTGCGTTCTGATTGTATGGATTTACTTCCATGTATAAAATACAATCACCATTGTATGGAAGTGTTTTTAGAGTAATCGTATCCCTTATTGTTGCTCCTACGCGCAATGAATCTCTTCTTGAGTAGGGGATGGGGAAAGCGGTGGCTTTATTTTCAATCCAGTAATTGACTAATAACGAGTCCATTGGGTAGTCACTGATGTTCAGTACGTCTGCTGAAAATCGTATGTTTTGACCTTGTGTAAATGTGTCTTTCATTGGTAACCAAAATAAGCCATTGTCTTTAATTGAGATCGTTGCTTCAGGAAATGAGGAGTAAACGATCTGCCAACGTTTTATTTGTGATGGTGTATTATTTAATTTGTCGGAATAGAACGCATTTAATCTTATATAGGGATATGTCAATGCATTTATGATTCCTCCAAGGTTTATGGAATCGATGTTTTTAATCAGTGTATCTATTCGTCCAACTTGAATCTTTTCTTTATTGAATACGTCAATGCTGATTTTAGTCGTGTCTTTTGAAGCTGTTTCTAATGATTTGTTTTCCCAATGAAGTGATGTCCATGCAGAAGCAGGGCCTATTAATGGTGCTTTTTCATTTCCTTTGGTGTCAAACCCTTTTAGGTTGATTTTGATATTTATTTGTTCTTGGTAGTAGGATGATTGTCGTTCAACTACGGAACTAGTATCTCCTTTTTTACAGAAAAAGAAAAAGGCTTTGTTTGCATTATTTGGTTTTATTTCTTTTGACCCGAGTGATTTAAAATGGTCAAAAAGAGTAGAAGGCCATGCGTTATAGAGCGCAAGATTTGGAGTGAAAGCTAAAAAATAATGACCATCGGGAATTTTATTTCGAATCATATCTTCAAAATCAATCACTTTTTGTGGGTTGTTTTGACGAAATGCAAAATAAGCAAAGGACCTTTTTGGATTTGCTCCAGCACCTTCATCATTGTCGTTTCCAAAATAGTTTTTTATGTTTTGACCATTAAATCGTGTTCTCCATACAGCCAAAGAATTCGGGTCAATTACGACTACATGGATTAACGGGTCTCCCCATCCGTATCCACCATCTTGATATTCATTTTCAATTAAAAAACGCGTGTTCTCACGCATGTATTTTCCATATGAATTATCGAAAAACTGAAGGTCTAAGGTTTTTGATATGGTGTCAAATAATCGAAGTCTATTCTTATCACTCAAGTTTAATTTGGTGAATTCATTTTGTTTAAACTGATCATAGTGGGCTTGACCCCAGCCTGATCTTTTCTTTATGTATTGAAAACTTCTTGTTTTCCAGTTGGATAGGTTAGTGTCTATGGCGACTCTCCAATAATAAACAGTACTGTCTTTATAATTCAATTTTTCTTTTTGTAGTGTATTTGCATTAATCCAGTCTGAAGATTTTGCTTCGTGAATACCTCCAGCTCCTTCTGAAATAAAGATTTTTCTTTTTGGGCTATTAAATAAAATGCTTGTATCTATTTCAAAACGATAGCGATTAGATTGAGCAAATGGGTCTAATGTAGTTGCTCTTAATGCTGTGTTTGAATCGGGTATAATGGCAAAATTTAACGGGTATAATGGAAGTATGTCGTTTAAGTCGATCAAAAAGTTTTTAAGTATCCGATTATTGTTTGTTTCATCATATTGTTCGGTAATTTCAGATGGAAGATCTACTGAAACTTCTATTGAATTCAATCCAATTGATTTTGCCACATTTGAGGGTAGCTTTACAATTAATGTGTCTGTGTAATATAAGTTTGAGTCAAAGCCTGAATAACTATCTTGTTTCTTGTCGAATGGATAATTTCGTTTAACGGTGTAGCTATATGGTCCTATTATTGATTTACCTAGGTTTTTCAATACAATTGCTAAAGTAATACTATCAATTCCGTAGTGAATTTTTTCAGGATTAATACTTACAGATGCCGGTGTTATTTCAATTTCTGGATGCGTATGATAATTCATTTTAATCAATGGATCACCATTCAAATTCATTGACAAACTAGTCGCTTCATCGTAGCTACTTGTTGTAATGCTTTGAACATTTCCAATCGATTTTTTCATTGCATATGCTACTGTGTTTCCATAGTTTGAGTTTGCGAAATTTTCGTAAAACTGAGTTCCGTACTTAAATAGATAGGAGTCAAATCCAGATACATTTGTAGAAATGTATGCAATTGCACCTAAATCGGGTGTGTTAACTAGATTCTCAGAAAAGGATTTTACAGTTGTGAATACATTAGCAGTATAGCATCCATTCCCATAAACTACGGGGTATTTACCTTTGTTGTTCCATTCCAATGGATTGTTTACTCCTACGTCGAATCCCCCTAAGCTAGAATGTCCAAAGAATGTGATTAGTGAAACTCCGTCTTTGATTCTTTTTGAAATTAGTTTTGATTTTATTGGGTCAATGGGTTCACTGCTTTTTTTGAATAAGGAACTTACTTTTCCACCAAACTTGCTTTTTGTTATTATTTCCTCAAGATAATTAACAAAGTATTGGTAGGTATCTTGTTGCGATTTTGTTGTTCCTCCTGCAAAATGAATGATTTGTTTTTGCCAATCTTTTTGTTCACTAGTGTATGTAGAGGTTTGAACTTGTTCTTTTTCATAGGTTTGCACTTTTGATAAGTAGACCAATAACTCTTCATTGGTGGTTACAGTAATTCTACTAGTAGGGATTAATGGCTCCCAATTTCCATTGAATCCAGATGTCATTGCCATATCGCTTGCTGGAACACCAAACGTGGGAATTAAGCACTGAGCATAAAGCGCCGAGTTTGTTCTGATGGATGTATTATCAAATCCTTTACCAATTAGGAATAAAGCTTTCGGTTTAACAGAAGCTTGATCGTACATTTTTTTTCCAAAGCGTCTTATTCCGATGAAATGTTTTGGAACTCCACCGCCAAATTGAAGGTATAATTCATTAATTGAGCTAATGATGAGGTTATTACTTCCTCCTTCAATTGAAGTTCTGTATGCTGCATATTCCAAGATGCCTTTTTGAAGGCTTGTTGGATATATCATTAATAATGCGTTTTCACTACTTAGTAAATTGAAGTTTGTGAATTGGCCTGTTCCATTTACGGCACTTAAATCAGTCACCTGAGATATTGATTTCTCGTCTAAGAGTATCAGTTCCTGTTCTTTGTCAGCATTTGATATTAATGTGTTTAACGTTGAACCATCTTTTTTGAATGAGAGCATTTTTGGATTTTTACCAAAAAGAAATCCGATTGGCGCAAGGGTTGTTGCATTTGTAATTTTATAGTACGAATGTGTTCCGTTTTTGTTTGGTGGAATCCAAAATGAACCTGAACCTGAATTGTCTAAGTCAGTGAGCGTGGGATAGTCAACTCGCACGTAATTTAGTCCTTGAATATCAGATTTTGCTCCCTGATCGTTAATGATTTCCCAGTTTAATGTTGGATTTAAGGCTAATTTTGATGTGGGAATAGAATCAATTGTGTAAATCATTTTATGCCCAGAAAATAGGGTGTCAATGAACACCTCGTTTGATGGTTTAAAGGTGTATTTAAGGTGATGATTTCCCTTGCCTGTATAATCTGCATTAGAATGAGAGGTAGTTTTTACTTCGATGAGCGCTTTTGGTCCTCCTGGTCCTTGGTAGATTAAGTTTTTTGAAATTAATCCAATGTTAAAAGATTGGATTGCTGCCACACCGTTAACAGAAAATGTATAGCCCTCTCCCGATTTGTAAAGTGGACTTGATGATTCAGAGTTAAACATCGATTCGCAATAGTAGGAAGCGTTTCCATCAATCCTCTTGGTCCACCAGTATGGCGCGGGGGTGAAGTCGTTGTAATTTGAAACAGTATCCAATTCAAACCTAAGGTTGTTTGAATTCGTATTCCAAGTGAAAAAATAGGTGAGTGTATCATTAATCAAACTATACGAAGGATTACCAATATCTTCTGGTTTGTCGTATAGAAGTGAGTCTAACCAACCATCATTTTTTTGTGCATGAAATAGGAGGTAGTCACCTGAATCGAGTTTGTTATCATTTCCGTCAACAATGTACAAGGGTATTTCTTTTTCTTTTCCAAATACTTGAATATGTTCTGATTTAAATAGATTTGGATTGATTCCGTTTTTTACTAATGTAGAATAATCAATTTTATATGCTCCCGTCTTAGCTATGTTAAAAGTATAGTATTTTTGATTGTAATTAATCCATTCATCACCATGTTTTTGAGCAACTATTTTTGAAAAAAAAACGCATACCAAAAAGCAAATAAAAGAAAGTGATAACCTTGTTTTCATTTAATCGCATTTTTAGGTTTGTCCAACTTGAAACGCAAAGAAATCACATGAGAATATAAAGCAGTTGATTTGTCTCCGATGTCAGTGTAAGCATAATCTATATTGATTCCGAAATGGGCAATACCGATACCCATATTGGGCTGTATACTGATTTTTTTATTTTGATTGAATGAAGAGACATATTGAAGATTTCCAATACCAAAGCGCAGTTGTGCATATGTTGAAATCCCAATCTCTAATCCGATATGAGGGTCAATGCTAATTGGAGAACCACTGATCAAGACATTTCTTCTGCCGTCTGTCGTGATGTCTAAATCTAATTCACTTGCAAGGTAGATGCCTTTTTTTCCAAGAGGGTACTTTGCCTGTGTTCCTAATATAAAACGAGGGAGGGTTAGTTCGAGACCGTTAGATGGAATTGCATTTCCTGTTTGGGAAAAAACGGCTTTTGTTTTGTCGTCTAGGGTGAAAATCCACGCGTTAAAAGTCGAACTAATATCCCTAGTCATAAGTCCAAACTTGAAGTGTTTTCCTAAGTCGTATTGAGCTCCTGCATCTAGTCCAAAGCCCCATGAATGAGCAAAATCTCCTACCGTCCGATGTACTACTTTAAAGCTACCGCCAACTCTTAATTGGGGTGTTATTTTTTTTGCATAGGTACAGGATATTGCGTAATCTGCAGCCGTAAACAGTGTGATTCGATCATAGTTTACGTTTCCTTCATTATCAATTAGTTGGGTTGTGTTCGGTATGTTGTCCACTGCAAATCGTATGAAAGAAAGTCCTATGGCTGAATTTGTATTAATTGCATGAGCAAGACCGATAAAATCATATTTTGCGATACCAGCGAAATATTCGGAGTGCATTGCGCCTACTTCCAGCCATTTGGTGACGTTTGCTAATCCAGCAGGGTTCCAGTAGAGACTTGTCACTCCGTCAATGGAGGCCACTACAGAATTAGATTTCCCTAATGCGTCAGCACCAATACCTATTTGTAAAAATTCGTTGGAATATTTTGGTGCAGTTGTTGGGTTTTGACCATAACTATCAAATACTAAAAATACGAGAAATAAAATAATTATATATCTTTGTTTAATCTTCATTTAGTAAAAAAAAGAGTTCGTGTTTAATTACGTGTTCAAAACAGCGCTAAATTATTGAGCTAAGTTAATAAAAGTTCTTATGAAAAACACATTGGCAATGTTTAACATTCCAAATTTCTTTACTGCTTTCAATATGTTAAGTGGTGTATTTGCAATTTTATGTTGTGTAACAGGCAATATTCATCTTGCACCTTTTGCCATCTTCATTGGAGCAATTTTAGATTTTTTTGATGGGTTTTTGGCTAGGTTACTAAAGCAGCAAGGAGAATTAGGGAAACAGTTAGATTCATTAGCGGATATGATCACCTTTGGCTTGGCTCCGGGCATCATGATGCTTGTTTTTTTGACTTATGTTGTTTCTCCAATTCCATTAACTAATTATACTGAATTTAATGTTCAAGTACATGTTGCTTTTGTATATTGGTATGAACAAATGTCAATTGGTAATTTCTATTCTTTGTATCCTTTTTTAGCTTTAATCATTCCATTCTTTTCTCTATTTAGGCTTGCTAAGTTTAACATTGATTTGAGGCAATCGGATTCTTTTATTGGACTTAACACACCCGCAAATACTATTTTCTTTACCTCTTTTCCTCTAATATGTTCCTTTTACGACGGGGCCCTTCTAGGTAAAGTGGAGCTCATATCTTTTTTTTCATCGTTAAAATTAGTACTTCCCTTTTTGTTTTTTATGTCTTTCATGTTGGTGTCAGAGATTCCCTTTTTTTCCTTTAAATTCAAATCCTTTCGTTGGGAGGGAAATCAACTTAGATTTTTATTTATAGGAACTACTATTGTATTAATTTTATCATTAACTGTTTTGTCAATCCCAATTATTATACTTTTGTATACGCTATTCTCGATTTTCGAAAATTTATTTATTAAAAAACAAGCACTATGAAATTTAAAGCTGAAATAGATGTGATGCCATTAGACGCATTATTAGATCCACAAGGAAAAGCGGTGTCAAGCAGTATGAAAAATATTGGATTACCTGAAATTGATGGTGTTCGTATTGGTAGACATATTCGTTTATTTGTTGACGCAGTATCCAGAGATGAGGCATCTGAAAAAGTAGATACAGCATGTAAGAAATTACTTTCGAATCAAATTATGGAGCATTATTCTTTTGTTTTAGAAGAGGCTTAACATTTTTTAATGTCGTTTTAGGTCTTTTTTATGATTTACGGAAATAATATAGGAGACCAAGAGACCAAGTTAGGTGAAAATGTTTTTCAAACAATAAACCCATTATTAAATACCTTCAACACGCATTCTTTTGTAGAGGCTACTTCCGAAGAAATTCACTTGGCTTGTTCGATGGCTCATGCTGTTTTTCATGAGTATGCATTAACTTCTTATGCGTCAAGGTCTTTATTTCTTCATCGCATTGCTTCACTTTTAGCAGATGAAAAAGAGGAGATACTGGCATCTTATTGCATGGAGTCAGGGTTGCCAAAATCACGAGGTGAAACAGAGCTTCATCGCACAATTGTTCAGCTTTTAAATTTCTCTGAATTATTGAAGTCGGAAGATGAACTCGGTGTTTATGAGGAGTCCGATTTGAATAGATTACCTTTTCCAAAGCCATCCTTGAGAAATATTAAAAGACCGATTGGTCCGATTGCTGTTTTTGGAGCAAGTAATTTCCCCCTAGCATACTCAACGATTGGAGGTGATTCCGTTGCGGCATTAGCAGCCGGTTGTCCTATTATTGTTAAAAGTCATCCTTATCACGCGGGGACAAGCTATCTTGTTGCTCAACTTGTGATTAGAGCAATTAAAGAATCGGGAATGCCTTTAGGTATTTTTGCTCATTTAAATGGTTTTGAACATAAAATAGGTGCTCAATTGGCTGTTCATCCATATGTAAAAGGAATTGGTTTTACAGGAAGTAGAAAAGGTGGGCTTGCGCTGATAGACTATGTTCAGCAGCGACACATACCTATTCCAGTATTCGCTGAAATGAGTTGTGTAAATCCAATTATTATTTACCCAAGTTATCTGTCTAGTAATGAGTTGGGTATTCTTGCTGATACAATAGCTAACTCTATTTGTGGGGGTGCAGGACAATTTTGTACAAAGCCTGGGGTATTGTTTATGATAGAAGATGCCATCTCGGCTTCTTTCGTGATACACTTGCAAAATGCTGTCCAAACTCATCCCAGTAATGTGATGCTTCATCCTCAAATTTACAATCAATACGAGCATGATTGTAAATTAGCTTCGAATCAGGAGGGTGTTTTGAAATTAACAATAGATAGACCTAAAACATTGAACAATCAAGGCGATCCTCATTTGAATATTGTTTCGGGTAAAGATTTTTTAATCAATCAGGTGTTACAGAAAGAGGTTTTTGGGCCTTATTCATTGATTGTGCTTTGTGCTTCTGATGCAGAATTAGATTCCATTGTCGTTTCTCTCGATGGTCAATTAACTTTTTCTGTGTTCTCAGAATTGCCTTTAATTGAATTGGAAGTTTATGATTTGTTGCTAGATAAAGCAGGAAGAATTATTTACAATGGAGTTCCTACAGGGGTTGAAGTGAGTAGCGCTATGCAACATGGTGGTCCATTTCCCTCTTCATCTGATAGTCGCTTCACAGCTGTTGGAACCAATTCGATAGATCGTTTTAGAAGAAGTGTTTGCTTACAAGGTTTGTGAAATCAAAAAGAAAAGGTTTATTTTGTTAATGCTTTAAACACATCCTCCAAGGACTTCTCTTCTTTCCGAAGTGTCAAGGTTAATAAATTGTTTTTTTGAGCGAATTTAGCTATCAATAAACGCAGATCAACCGAATTGTTTGACTCAATTAACCATGCATTTGCACTAACTTGTTCTATTATTGTGATGCCAAGTTCTTTTTTTAGTGCATCCTTTGAAAATTCACCATCAAATTCCACATAAACAACCTGTTTGTCTTCATCAATTTGTAATTCTGATGGAGTGCTGTCGGCAACTATTGCCCCAGATTTTATAATGATTATTCTATCGCATATTGCGGATACTTCTTGCATGATATGCGTTGAGAGTAATACCGTTTTAGATTTTCCGATTCGTTTGATTAATTCTCTGATTTCAACAAGTTGATTTGGATCTAAACCAGAAGTCGGTTCGTCAAGAATTAAAACTTCAGGATCATGGATAATTGCTTGAGCAAGACCAACTCGCTGTCTGTAACCTTTAGATAATGCACCTATTTTTTTGTTTTGTTCAACTTCTAAACCTACTTGGTCTATCATTTCATCAATACGTGCTTTTAAGTTTGGTACTTTATATATTTTACCCACATATTCTAGATATTCACGCACGTACATGTCTAAATACAGAGGGTTGTTTTCAGGCAAGTAACCAATTTTTTTTCTAGTTCCTAGGGAATCAAGGGTTACAGGTATTCCGCAAACAGTTACTTCGCCGGAAGTGGATGGGATAAAACCTGTTATGATTTTCATTGTGGTTGATTTTCCTGCACCATTTGGTCCAAGGAAAGCAACGATTTCTCCTTTGTTAATTGAAAAAGAAATATCTTTTACGGCTGCTTGTTCGCCGTAAAACTTTGAAATATGGTTAACCGTAATTGACATTTAATGATCTTTGAGTTGCGAATATAAGGATATGTTTAATTGATTTAGTGAAGTCATCCTAAAATTAATTATCCTGACTTAGCTCTTTTATTTTTTTTTCGAAATTATGTTGTTGCTTTTATGGTGTTTTATTTTAAGCTGTTGTTTTTAGATTCACAAAAAAAAAGCCATTCATGAAGTGAATGGCTTTTTTTAATTCGTATTTTTTTAGCATTTAGATGTTGTATAAATACATTCTATTTCAATTGTATTTGATGTTGCGTTGTAAAAGAGCTTCGTTATTTCTAAGCCCTTAATGTTTTTAGATTCTAGTTTGTTTTTGTCAAGAAAAGCTTCACATGAAATGATTTTTCCATCACTTCCAGTTGTACTAATTTTGTAGGTTTTTTTATTTTGTAAACGAAGGTTTAATGCCCCTTTTGTTTTTTTATTATTCGTAATTCCGGTATATAACTTGATCTTTTTTCCTGTTTCTATATCCGTAATTACAATCCATGTGGATGAATTAGGACTTATTTTCGGGTTCGACGTACACTTTATATCGTATTTTAATGAAATGTTCACCATGTCAACAATTTCATCTTTAATATCGATCGTTATTTTGCCTTTTGTGCTTGGATTAAATTTTTCTGTTGTTGTTTTTTTTCCTGTAGCATTGTTTCTAATTTCTAAGAATACAAGCGGTATGTCAGGAGTACTTGTAAAAGTAGCAACATAACCATTAAAAATAGATGCACCATGTAATGCTGCCAAATAGCCACCATTTGGACTTCTCATGGTGATTTCGTAATTACCGGATGCATTTGCCCAATCGGTGTTAAAAACTACATCAAGTTTATTTTTACTTGTACCCAAACCACCAAACATACTCCAGCCCCAATCTAGGTTCCAACATGATAAATGGTTCATGTCAAATTTTGCGGATAAGGTGCCATCATCATTTTTAACAACGTATGCTTGTTTTGGATTTTCTGACCATACCATTGTTGTCTCATCATAACTCCATAAAGGGATCGAGTCTTTTTCTTTTACAGGCACACCAGTTTTAAAATTATCTTGATCTGGATTAAGTCTAATTTCAGCAGAAACAGGTTTACTAAAGTTTTTCACTTCGTTTCCATCAGCTGATTTCATATTTACTTGAACTAATCCTGCAGTGAAAAATGTCACTCCACCTTCAATGTCTTTTCCATCTTTATCTTTTACTTTTTGAGGAGTTAATCCACCTGGAAAAATAGAAATAGATTCGTCTGACACATCAAAGAAGCGTATGGTAGAAGTCAATGGTTTAGTTATTGTTATTCCGTCTTTGTTTTTAAATTGTGTTCCAGTCTCTATTTTTAATTCTACAGATTGTTCTTTATCTATGCTTTTTTCAGTCGTTACAATTAATGGTGCCTTTAGTTCTCCATTAGTCGTTGTTATAACATTGATTTTTTCTTTTACACCTTCAGGAAGTGCGTTTTTTTCAATTAATCTAATTTTAAGTTTTAACTCATCTGTGTTTTCAATTGAAATTTCTTTATTTAACGCTTCAAAATTGGTTGATGCTTTCACTTTTAATGTAAACTGTATCGGATTGGATGCAGATGGACTTGTTCCTTGAGCTAAGTTTAGTGAGATCCATCCATCATAAACGCTGTACGTTTTAGTTCCAATACTTGACAGGATTTTCGAAGCGTCCTTTCCTTCAATAGTTATCGTGAAATCTGGAAGTGGAGTAGTCGATTTTGAGTTTGCGTTTTCAAATTCAATAATCATGGGCGAAACAAACACATCAGTGTCTATATTTACTTTCAAGTCGTCAAAAGGTTTCTTTTTACATGCATTTAAAACGTATAAGGTTTGAAAAATAAATAGACATATAAATCCTATTTTTAGAAAAGTGTTTTTTTTCATGTTTTGTGTTTCTTAGGTTATTTTATTTAAGTTATTTTATTTAAGTTATCTTATTTTGTAATTAAGATTGAGTTGTATCACTGGAATCCATCTAAAATCTTTCATGTTTTCAGTCAGTATTATTCCTAATTGCTCGTTATTCGAAAAGCGCTTTGTTCCAGTGCTTGTTGCTCTTGGGGCAGTTAAGTAATATGTCCCTAAATCAAAAGAAACATTGAATTTATTTGACGGAATTGACTTTCCTAATCCAATACCTAAATAAGGGGAAAACCCTTTCCAATCTATATCAATATTAATTTCTCCAATGTCTTCGGGTGTTAAAGTGATATTAAGTTTTGAAATTTTTAAAGCATCTTTTGGAGAAAGTGTTCCAGATCCTTTAGCGCTTATAAAGTAAGATACACCTCCGACTAAACGCAACCATTTTTGAGAAGCGATCGGTTGGTATTCATAGAGCAAGTGAAGGTTGTTGAATGATGCCTTCGCTTTCATATTTAGTTCTAATCCCAAGTCAACAACCGCAGAATAACTTAATGGGATAGCACTGAATCCGAGTCTTATTCCAGATTTTTCGTTTAGATAATAGGCAGAATGAATTCCAAAACCTGCAGATCCAACATGAATGTTTCCAGTAATTTGATGTTGCGCATTAATGTTTTTCAATGTGAAAAATAAGATGCTTAGTAAAAGTATTTTTTTCATGGTGTAAATTTACATATTTTTTTTTTCTTACTATTTTTTTTGTGTGAATATTAGATTATATTATCGGTAAGCAAAATTAATTGATCTAATTAATTTGTTAAATTTTGGCATTGTTGTAAAGAAATCGATTCTGAGTTTAATATTGTAGGGATCTGTTTTTGTGCTGTATCTCTAGTTCAATAAACGAGTCTTAAATTAGGATTTTTAAATTAGTTATATATGTAATTTATTTCGTTTGAGGTGTCAATTGGCGAGAAGTACGACTTTGATTTTAGTAAACGGAATTTGGGGAGTTAGTAAAACGGTTCAATGCTTTAGTTTTTATTTCGTATAAATGTTTTTCCCGGTTTTCAGGTACGAGGATTTTTTGTATCGCTTGATCTTTTACAATCAATTCACTTGTTGCTCCAAAATAGGTGCGCTAAAAAGTAATTGTTGCAATTGGTGAGCGATTGATATGAAACGAATGTACATCCAAAAAAAAGGATGTTTATCTGCTTCATAGTTGGTGATTATATAAAATAGGCGAAGCTCCTTTTTTAGTTATTAATTTAAAGTCAGAAATGATCGTGTCGCTGGTAATTTACCCTTTCTCACTCAAATCAAGAGCCAATAAATTTTAATCACAAAGTTTAATCATGTTTTATTGAAATAGAAACATATTTACGATTTCCTCGAAGTCTTCAGATAATTCCCATTTCAAACAAATGGCATTGTTCTATTTTTTTGAAAGGAGTAGAGATTAATTCGTGTAAATTAGTTACATATGGTAGTTGAGTAGCTGTTTCAGGCAAGGTTTTTTAGATTGATCTATACCATTGAACCATTGGAATCGGAACAGGCAAAAGCTCATTGTTTACATACATTCCTAAAAATCCGAATTGTATAGCCTTACCTTCAGATTGATGGACTCTTACACCAGGAATTAAGAGCGCGAAACCTGATTCTGTTTTGCTTTTTAGAAAAATAAAAGAGTCGAATACCAAACTAACTTTTTGTGAAACTTTAATCATTCCAGCAATACTAGTTAGTGTTCTACCGGAGGTGCCACCGTTTCTGCTAATTGCACCATATCCTGCAGATATCGCAATGTTTTTTGTTCTGTCACCAAATGAAATAGTTCCAAATGGCAACATTCCTCCAAAATCTGGACTTGCCCATGAGCCAGTACCAATCAATCCTCCGATTGCAAATTGTGTTTTATCGCCTAATTCCCAGCTTTTTTTAATTGATCCAATAATAGGCATTCCAAACCAAGAAGTCATTATCCCAACACCTAAATTTTTACCTATTCCAAATTGAAAGTCAGGGCCAAATAAATTCCATTGAATGTAATTTTCTCCTTTTTTTATGGGTAATCCATTTGTTGTTATAAAGTAGCGTGTTGAAAATTTATCTTCTCCTACAAAATCCCCGTTATTGTTAAAGTTGCTGTTGCTTATCAATACAATTTCTTTAATCGTATGTTGTGGAATGTAAATTTTGCGATTGTCTTTCATTAACACTAAAATTTCTCGTGCATCTTGACTTATTATTTTCCCTAATATTTCGCCACCATCTGTTTTAATAAATCGATACTGATTCGTATCTTGTATTACAGGAATATCATTTTGTGAAAAACTTATGTATGTAAAGCTTAGTAATGAAAGTAGTAGAAGTAATTTTTTCATGGGATATTTTTTTTATCAAATTTAAAAAAAATGATTGATATTAATACATTTTATTT
>CAMDGH010000021.1 GCA_945897755.1 Chryseobacterium gleum
TGTTTCAATCGAAATAATAATCCACTTTTCACAAATTTTGAAATATACCCTTCCGCTGTTTTATCTGCAATTTCTAATGATTTAGACACTGCTAAATAACCTTGTCGATTGAAATACTGAGGAAGATTTGCTAAAAACAATTCACGTTGGTTCTTTTTCATTTTTAATGATGCATCTTCGGGTAAATCTGTAAAAACTTTACTTGCGTGTCTTACCAAAGTTCTTATTATTTCTAATGCTGAATTGAAATCATTGTCTTGGCAAATTAAAGGCGGTGTCATATCACCTGATTCTAAAATTCTCAAACTTGTGAGAACCATAGCTATTCTAAAAGCGATTAAACCTAAACGACGAACAGTTGCCATATATTCCAAACTTTGGAGTGCGAGGTAAGTATCTTGCAATTCTTTAAAGAATTGATTGAATTGTTCCTCTTGATCTTTTGTTAATTTGAATTGAATTTGTTCTTCTTTTAGCAGTGATTCATATAGCTTAAAAAAGTGTTGACCTAATTCATCAAAATAGCTATCCAAACCATCCTCGTATTTTGATTCAAAAACATTTTTCCATGTTGGTGTTACGTTCATGTAATAGAACATAAATCGACTAAACAAACCATTTTCTGCATTTGGAATAAGTGCTGAAATTTGTTTGGGAGTACCTGATAACAAACAAGCTAAACAAGGGTTGTCAATATCTACGTATTCTCTATCCGTTCTTCTATAATAACTGATTGTTTCGTGGTGAAAGGCTTTTCGAAAACCATCACTGTAATTACCGTAATCAGATTTGAATGCTTGTGCTAAGGTATCACCTTCCGTTTCAAAAATTAATCCGCTCCCTCGGTTATCATTCAATAATTGAAATGCACCTGTTGCGCTATTATTTGCAGGAATGAACAACATTTTCTCGGGAGGATGAAGCGGTTTAACAGCGTCTGAACCTTTCTTTTTTGCTTGGTTGTATTCTTGTAATTGAGCATCATATTTTTCACGTAACAACTTAGATTCTTCTCTCTTTTTCATGTGGATACGTTGCACTAATTGTTTACAATGTACTAATCGACCTTTACCTGCTGATGCTTGCGCTGTGATAAATAAAAATAGATTTGCAAAGACTTTCTTACCGTCATAAATCCCAACTATTTTAGGCAGACAAGAACTCAATGAAACGATTGAACCTAACAACAATAAATCTCGTTCTTCATTACTTGCAGCAACTACAACCACTTTTTGAAGGAAACGAGGAAGTTGCGGAAATATAGTATCTGACAATAAAGGAACATTCACTTTTTCTATCTCACCTTCCTTGGCATCCTCTATTTCCTTTCTTTCCTCAATGTCTTCATTATAAACATTCAAGCCCGCTTTTTCGCATTGATACAAAAAAGTTTTCATTGTAATGCCAGCACCTTTTGAATTTAGACAAGCGTTGAACTGCTCATCACATTCTTGTTGATTGTAACTGCTATGGAATTGACTTACTCTATGAAAATATGCTCTTCCTGCTTCTTCAAATTTATCTGCTAAAGCAAAACCTACATTTCTCCATTCAGTATAGGAAGGAGCGATATCGGTTTGCTTCATTTCAAGTTCATTAATGATTTCCTCAAAGTCAGTACAAGATTCATCTTTGAATCCTGTACTGCTGATTGGTTTGATTACTTGAGGATTGGTTTTAATCTCAATCCATTCAAATGGGTTAAATTCTTTCTTCATAATTTTTAATGTATTTTGGGTTGATGTAACAGTTTCTATCGTGGGGAACGAAACAAGCTCTTGAAATATCTTTGCCTGATTTATCGACTTTTAAATTGTACTTTATAAGTAAATAATTTTCTATCCCTCTGAAGTAATCAAGATGAGTTGCTTTCATTAAATCAATGGAAACAATCCATTTCAAACCATCGCCAGAAGGAGAAGTAAATAAAAGTTCGGTTTCAAAGTACTCATCATTCAATAACTGTTGTTTCACTTCTTCAAGATTGGATAATTCATCTAAATCAATGGTCATTAAACCTGAATGTTTGATTAAACTTTTATCTTCTCTTTTTGAAAATGTGCCCGAGAATGTAACGTAATCAAAATTAGATGCCTTGTATTGTTTCGCTTCTTTCTTGTCTGCTATTGCTCTTAATTCTTCTGTTTTATGAGCAAAAGTGACATCACGAATAAAGGTGTACATGTCAAAAAGTGAGATCGTATCCAATGGAGATGTATTCTTGATTGGAGCTTTGAAATAACTGAATTTTTGCAAAGACCTATCGGTCAAATTATTCGTCGCTTCCATGATCTATCTTTTTTGAAGATGAATAATTGGATTCCAACATCAATTGAATGTCCTCTGTTTTGTAATAGAATTTACCGTTGATTCTGCTAAACGGTAATGTTCGATTATCACGCATCGATTGAAGTGTTCGTTTACTGATTTTTAGCAATAACATTACTTCTTGTCCATCCATCCAAGTTTCGAGCAACGTTGTTGATTTGGAGTGTTTCACACTCATAATGTATTCTTTTATGAGTGTGAAATCTTTGGACAATTCTTCCATTAATTGAATAACTTTTATCATAGCTTAACCCTCCCTTTTTTAAGTAAATAATTAGCCGCTTGTTGTTCAATCTCTGATTTGGAAGCACTTCTATTGCTTAATAACCAGTTGTCTATTTCTGTACGTTTGAAATAAATCTTCTTTCCATTCGGTTTGTAATGCGAAATGGTGTCTGCACTTGTTAGTTTGTAAAGGTGTGAACTTGATATTTCTAAATATTCACATGCTTCACTGAAGCTTAATACTTCTTTTTGAAGTCTATTTTGTTCTTTTAACAAAGTTTCAATACTCGTTAATCGTTCTAAGATGTTTTCATTTTCCATCTTTTTAAAATTTATACGCTTAATTATTCCCTCTCCGCAAACAGAAACGAGAGGAGTTGTCTCTGTTGCTTGAAATCAAAATTAGAGTATAAACAAGGGGGTATTTGACTCCGAGCTTGTATCTCGGAATAAACTCGGAGTGTATGAAAACAAAAAGGTTCGGCTTTATAAACCGAACCTTACAAAGGGATTGAGAACTATTTTTAAAATTTTATTTTAAACTCGGAGTCTATTTTTTAATACTTTGAACTATTTCTAAAATCTTAGTGTGATTATTAGTTGGTTTTGTATCACTTATTGTTTTGTTATCAAATGTATTTCCATTTCTAAGAAATAATTTAATTGCTATTAACCAATGACGATTACCAACATTTTTAATTTTATTTTCAGATTTTAATAAAGAAATAAACGACCTCAAATCACCAAAATCACCTACCCAATCAATTTTACTTGTTGGGATTTTATTCTTAAATACTTTTAGGAAGTCAGACTTTGATTCTAATCTTATACAATTGAAAGAAACCAATCTATCAAATAATTCTTTAATAGGTTCATCTGATGTTTGCGCTGCAATCAGTGTGAAGCTTTCTTCAGTTTTTTTGTCATCTTTACTTTGTGTTGCTTGTAATTTTGGCAAATTAATCGAGTTGAAAGTCGTAATAAATTCCTCCTCGTTTTTTAACCACTGCTTAATTGAATTTATATACGCTTTCTCTTTCTTTTCAAATTGAAGCTTATTTTTATCTTGGTTGAGTTTGTATTTGCCTCTTGCTATGTCTAATTGGTGTTTTTGAGAATTTGTGATTTTACCTTCATCAAGTAATTTAGATGTATCTACTGCATAAAGAACTTTTTTAGTAATTGTATTAAGATAGTCTAATAATACAGACTGAGTAATCAGTTGAACTTTCGCTACACCAGTGTATTTATTTTCTACCACTTCCCCATGAATTAACGGAAATGAATTTTCAAATGTTTCCTTTTGATCACTAAATAATTCTAATTCAAATGGAAATATTTTCATCCATTTTTCATAAATACTAATCAAAAGGGTGATGTCTGAATTTTTATCTTGCTTTACCTCTCCATATTTAGAAACATAGCTAATAATTTGCTCTCTACGAGGATTCATTTCTTTGTTATCAAAGTCTGCAGTTTTCAATAAGTCAAGTAAAAATCTCTTCGCTTGACTAATACCAGCTGGAGCACCACAATCTGATGGGAATTGACCAAAACTACCTAAAACATATTCGATGTAACTTGTGATTTCTAAATACCAATCATCACGTTCTATGTTATTGATAGCATGATGATTCATGTAGATTACTTTGTTGGCGACTTTATCTCCTAAATCAGAATAATTACCAGCGTAAAACCATTCTTGATTCTTTAAATTCTTATGCAGATCACAACAATTTGGAAATTTCTTGAAATAAACTTTCATATCAGTTTTCATAATTTCTAAACCATTGCGACAACCCTGACAGCCATCTAAATTGTGTTTACCTTCAAAATGAACTACATCAAATGGTGGTTCGAATGTTTCTACATCCATGGAAAAAATAGTTTGTCCACAAACATTATGAGTTTGAACGTTGCCTACAAAAAACTGTTTATGTGTTATATTCATTATAATTTAATTTTGATAATGTTAGCTGCTTCGATTTTCTTCTTGTCAATTACCTTGCCATAAATTTGTGTGGTTCTCAATTCCTTATGACCAAGCAATTTTGATACGGTATAAATATCTGTACCCATCGTTAATTGAAGGGTTGCATAGGTATGTCTTGCACAATGGAACGTAATGGTTTTTGAAACTCCACCTTTCATTACCCATTGTTGTAATTTAAGATTATGCCAAGCACTGTATTTTAAATTACTAAAAACTCTCTCTTCTCCTTCAATTGGATCACCTAATAATTGTCTTGCTTGTTCTGAAATTGGTAATGTTTCAACTCCTTTTGTTTTCTTCTGTCTAAAACGAATGTAGTAACCTAAATCGTTAGAATGTTGAACTTCTGTCCAGGTAAGTTTCTCTATATCTGACCATCTTAAACCTGTTAAACAACTAAATATAAAGGCTGTTTTAAGGATTGGAATTTCACAATCTACATCAACCACACTTTGTAATTCTTCTAATGTTAGGAACTCTCTTTCGGTTTCACCTTCTTTTATACCATCTACTTTTTCAGAAGGGTTTGTTGGGATATACTCGTCTTTGAAAGCTTGTTTAATAGCCGCTTTGAATTTTGCAAAATAGGAATGTTTCGAATTTTGAGACAGTTTTGCTCCTCCCTTTGTAATTTTCCCTTTGTCTAAATATTCTCTGAAGTCTTGAACTAACTGAACATCTAACTGACCGAATGTGATTCCATTTGGAGCAAAGTTCTTCAAGTGTTTTAATGTACTATCCCAATTACCGTAGTTTCCTTGACTATCGAATCTTTTGTTTGCAAGGATTTCAAAGTAAGCGATAAAACTTGCTTTCAGTTTCTCATTATCTCTAAACCCAAAAACTCCGTTTTGAATCTCAATTTGCCTTTGCGCTCTAATGCTTTCTGCTAACTGTAATGTCTTTTTATTGACTTCTTTTTGTTCTTTACTCGGATTGTTTTCATCTAAATACAAACTAAGGTATTCGGTTTTACGAGTCCCTTTATGGTAATAATCTAAGTAAAGGCTTGTTTTACTACCTTTATTTCTTTGTCTTAATGTTACTTTCATTAGGTATTTATTTAAAGAGTTTTTCTAATTCTTGTCGGTTTATTATTTTCTTTCTTCCAAATTGTTTGAATGGTATTTCACCTCGCTTCAACATTCTTTGTATAGACCATCTACTAACTCCAATTAAATCGGAGATTTCATTAATGCTCATAAATTGTTTGTCGTTTAGATCCTGGTGATGAACTGGCTTCCTCCCAACTGTTTTTTTTGAATTAGCCAATGTAGTTTGCTGTTCAATGAGTGAAGCTTTTATTTTTTCTTCTCTCTGTCTGAGTTTGTAAGCTCTCTTTCTACAAACACTTGAACAGTTTTTAGTCACCGTCGTTTTAGCTATGAAAATGCTTCCACAGATTGTACAGGTTTTCGGTATTTGTATATTACTACTCATATATGGTGCGTTATGTAGCAACATGGGGCAATATGGGGCATTATGGTGCATCATATCGCCTAATTATGCTGCCAACAAAAAAGGCAACAAAATTGAATGTTGGGCAACAATTTAGCAACAAAAATAGTGATAAAATAGGAAAATGGGCAACAAATAAAAGAAAAGATTTGTTATAATATATAAGAAAAACAAGTAGTTAGATAAAAAAAGAAAAGTAACTATTTGCCAATACAGAACTTACTAAATATATTACCCAACAAGTCATCCGTAGATATATCTCCTGTAATATTTCCTAAATGATACATGCCTTGTCGGATATCCATCGCGATAAAATCCCCTGTCGTGCCATTTTCTAATCCTTCGGAAGCTGTTTCTAGTGCGAGTGCTGTTTTTTGTAACTCCTCCACATGGCGCGCATTCGTCACAATAATCTCTTGTTGAATATCGACTCCTTGTATAATTTGATCTACCATCCAAGAGGATAGTTCCAAAATTCCTTCGCCTGTAAGTGCAGAGAGGTACATATATGGTACAGAATAAGTTTCTTTAGGATGTATAATGTCAGATTTATTAATCACTAACAATACTTTTTTGTCTGGATTATTTACGCGTAGTTCAGATGCCCAGGAAGCTACTTCATTTATATCACTGCGAGTTCCATCAGCAAGTAAAAAAACGATTTTAGCTTGTTGTATCTTCTGATGTGAACGCTCGATACCAATCGCTTCAATTTTATCACTGTCGGAATCGCTTAATCCTTCACGTATTCCAGCTGTATCTATCAAACGGAATAAGATCCCATCGATATTTAAGGTTTCTTCAATAACGTCGCGCGTTGTCCCTGCAATGTCACTTACGATTGCACGTTCTTCGCCCAACAATTGGTTCAATAAGGTACTTTTACCCGTATTTGGTGCGCCAACAATGGCCACTGGAACACCATTTTTTAAGGCGTTCCCTAAATCAAAGGAGCGAATTAATTTTTGAATATACGCCAATACCTCTTTTACCAAGGCTTTTAGTTCCGAACGATCCGCAAATTCCACGTCCTCTTCTGCGAAATCTAACTCCAACTCTACCAAACTGGCAAAGTGGATTAACTTCTCCCTCAGATCACGCAATTCATTGGAAAATGATCCGCGTAATTGGTTCATCGCTACTTGATGAGCATGCTTAGATTGAGAAGAAATTAAGTCTGCAACTGCTTCTGCCTGAGACAAATCCATTTTACCGTTCATAAAAGCACGCAGGGTAAATTCACCAGGCTGCGCGGTACGACACCCCTTTGCAATCAATAATTGTAAGAGTTGTTGTTGAATATACGTCGAGCCATGACATGCAATCTCTACGGTTGGTTCGCCTGTAAAACTTTTACCGCCATGCAAGACCGTCAACAGTACCTCATCGATGATGTCCTCCCCATTTCGAATGCGACCAAAATGTGCAGTATGTGTTTTCACCTGACTTAAATCTTTAGAAAATACAGCTGAAACTAGTTCAAATGCCCTTTCTCCTGAAACGCGAATTAATGCAATCGCGCCCATCCCATTTGCTGTTGAAAGTGCACAGATAGTATCGTTATTGTGTACGAAATGATTCATTTTTTTAAAAAATTTATCCCCTAAACTTAAATAATAATTTGTTTTTTATAGAATTGATTTACCTCCTTCCGATAATTTGTGGTTTATTGACCATCCAATCAATGTAGCACGTTGCTTCGCTATTTCTGCTTTTTCACCGGAAAACAGTTGATTAACCGTTCCATGAAATAATTCAAGCCAACGGTCAAAGTGATCCTTATTAAGTTGCATGTGCATGTGCTTGTCTGTTACATTTGTTGTATATCCTGGCTCATCCAATAAAACGAAAGACCAAAAATAGACCATCTTTGGCATGTGCTCCTTAAAATCAATACCCTTAAAAAAGGGGGAGATCATTTCATCTTTTAAAACACGATCGTAAAAAAGCGATACTAATTCTTCTATATCTTGCTTACATTTAATATCACCCATACTAAAACATTGATTTACGGCTTTTAAAAGCTAGGTAAAATTAGTAAAAAGAAGTGCTTTTCCGTGAAAAAGAATAAACAAAGCAAAGAATATATTAAACAAAATAAAAGGAATTTGAAACTACACTATAATTAGCTTTAAAGACTGAATAATAGAGAAGAATGGTTACATTTACTGCAACAAAATAAAGATGTCTAAAGCAACGATTTCTTGGTTATTACTTGCGATTCTTGGGTTGATCTGGGGAAGCTCGTTTATATTAATGAAGCGTGGGATGCATGCAATTGATGGAACACTTTTGTTTTCTTCAGTTCAAGTTGCTTCATTGAGAATGCTGATTGCAGGTCTTATTTTTCTGCCCTTTTCAGTTTATTTTTTCAGAAAAATAACTGAAATAAAGCATTTGCTTTTTTTTGGAATGGTAGGGTTTTTCGGTAATTTTTTTCCTGCATATTTGTTTACCTATGCTGAAACAGGGCTTTCAACTTCTCTTACTGGAATCCTAAATAGTTTAACGCCCATTTTCACCCTCTTGATTGGATTGATGTTATTCAAAAAGAAGATTCACAAATTACAAGTAGTGGGCCTCTTAATTGCCGCAAGTGGTGTGTCCGTATTACTTCTAAGTGGGAAAGATGTTTCTTTATCTGGAAGTTACCTCCAAATTAGCGCAGTTGTGGGAGCAACACTATGTTATGCCATTTCAGTAAATGTGATTAAATATTCATTAGCAAATTATTCCGCTATCGAAATAGCGTCTATTGCATTTTCACTTACCCTAATTCCCAGTCTTTATATCACCTTTGATTCAGGCGCGATTCCATTTTTAGAAAAAGAACCTAAAGCAATGGAAGGCCTTTTTTTTATAGGAATTTTAAGCGTTTTTGGCACAGCTATTTCCTTAGTCCTTTTCAATCGACTAATCGCATTATCATCAACCCTTTTTGCGAGCAGTGTTACCTACTTAATTCCTTTAGTAGCCGTATGTATTGGAATTCAATTTGGTGAAACAATCAATTATACTCAAGTATTAGGAATGATTGTTATTTTATTGGGGGTTTATTTTAGTAACAAATAAGACTCATTAAACAAAGTCTAATTAAAATGATACTTTAAAGTGAATTTGATTTTTCTAGAAGAATTCAATAAAACAGCAGCTTTATCAAAAGAAGGTGCAGAAAATCGCTCCCTCACATCGTTAGATATAGCATATTTCTCTATAGGAACACCAAGTGCATTTTTATCTAATCGTCCGTTGTTATTTTCATCTAAAAAACCTGCAACTGCATATCTTCCTGGTGCTAACTTATCAAAAACACATTCAACTGAAGAAGATGAAGGGTTAATTACTTGACCTTTAAAACGACTGTTATGTTTTGGGAAGTTATCTTGTTCTCTATAAATACCAACATAAACATTCCCGCGAATATTAGAAACACCTTTAATTTCTATAAATAATGAATGAGTTTGCTCACTACGGAAAGATAAAAATAATGAAGTAGCAAATAAAAAAAGAAGATTACTAAGAGATAACATATCTAAAATTATTTACATATAGAATCTAAGATTATTCTAACTTTAATAGTATTAACGATTGAACTCGTTTTTTGTTTCATTTGATCTAACTTATTTTTTAAAAAAAATAATAAAATAACTAATAAAACAACATATACAACTACTTTAATGATATATGAGTTTCCAAACCTTGGTAAAGTATATTGATTTAAATTGATTTTTTTAATACGACTTTCTTGTTCTTTTTTCTCCTCATTCATTCCTTGAGTAGACTAAATTTTCTATTACTAATGGATAATAATAATGTTCTAATGAAAGCACTTTTTGCATTATCAATTCTGCTGTATCTGTTTCTAGTACTTCGGTGTAAAATTGCGCGATTATTTTCCCCTTGTCAAATTCTTCTGATACATAGTGAATTGAAGTACCAGTCTCTCTTTCGTTGCCATCTACAACTGCTTGATGCACATGAAGCCCATACATTCCTTCACCTCCATATTTAGGAAGTAAGGATGGATGGATATTGATTATTTTGTGAGTATACATTTGAATGAATTCTTCCGGAAGTTTTCTCAAAAAACCGGCTAAAACAATCATATCAATTGCATATGTTGAACATACTGAAGTAAGATAGCCCCTTTCGATAAGCGCTTGATTGGTGCAAATGATTTTATGAATCGGATCCTTAACCTTTGAAAGAACTGGAGCGTTACTCTTATTACAAAGTAACATCACAATTTCTACAGTTGGGTGATTGTGAAAGTAGTTAATTAATTTACAGGCATTTGTCCCATTTCCTGAAGCGAAAATTGCTATACGACACTTTATCATTCAGTGAAAATTAAAATTACAGTTCGGATAGCTGATTTTTTAAGTCATTAATCACATTAATCTCCATCGCATCAACCTTATTTAATTCAGCTAAATAAAGGGAAGCCCAATCAACCAAATGGATTAGATAAATAGACCGCTCTATCATTGAGTTACCTTTTGCTTTAATTGTAAAAATATGCGCGGTTTTAGTAGAAATGTACTCTTTTGAAAATATAAATCTTTTTAAATTCCGTTCATTGAGATCTAATGAGTCAATAAAAACAGCAGCAAAACGATCGTCTCCTCCTCCCCAACCAACTAATTCATTGTGGTTCATTTCAGGTATTAAATGATGAGCGCAAAGCATCTTACCATTTTCATTAATCTGTTGTCGAGCTCTAATAGCAACCGCTTCGTAATTTGAAGCAGCATAAATCAAAATAAATTTATCCTTTAAAAAGAGTGCTAATTCAGAAGCGCGCGTTTTAATTTCAGAAATTGATTCATTCAGTAATAGTGCTGATTTTCCAAACTCTAATAAGCGATCTTTTGAGCAAAATCCAAGGGAAGTGAGTATAGATAATAGTTGGCCTAATGAAAAAGCCAATGCAGTTCTTGGAGGATTTCCACCGGGAACAAGCATACAATCATATCCACTAGAAGCGCAAAATTCGGCTAATTTGCCTCCTGTTGTTATCCCTATGATATGAGCTCCTCTCGTCTTTGCTTCTTGGATACTGTATAAAGTCTCTTCCGTGTTGCCAGAGTATGAAGATGCTATCACCAAAGAGTGTTTATCAACAAACGATGGTAGTTCATAATCTTGGGCAAGGTATACCGGAACACTTAATTCTTTCTCTAACCACTGAGAAACCAATTTACCTCCAATGCCAGAACCACCCATACCACATATCACAATGCTATTAATTTCATTGATAGGCTTAGATAGAGAATACTTAGAAGCTATTTTAATCGATTCTAAGATATTTGAACTAAATTTAGCAATTAGTTTTTCCATAAAAGATTAATTAATATGTTCTTACAAACTTAACTGTTTTTTTTAGAATGTTTAAAAATGAAAATTAGCTCAATTTATTAACAAAGGCCCCTAAAAAAGCTTCTACTAAAGCTTCATCTGCATTTCCAAACTTGGAGGCATAATCTTCAGTTGCTTTTTGAATTACTTCATAGGCCTCTTCTCTTCCATAAACATGAGTAATCTCAACATTTTTTGCAGCACCATCAAGGTCTTTATACGTTAAGAAAAAATGCCTAACTCGATCGATAACCAATTTGGGCATCTCAGATATTTCATTCATTTCCCCATACGCTTGATCGCCTTTCAATACAGCAATAATTTTATCATCTGCTTCACCTCCGTCTAACATTCGAAAGCCCCCAATTACTTTAGCTTCACACAAAATATTAGCATGATTAAATTCACGCTCACTTATCACGCAAATATCCAAGGGATCTAAATCACCGTCAATATCTGTTCTTCCTGTTTTTTCCCTGGCAAATTCAGCAACAGCTGTATCACAATATGTTTTTGGAATGAAGCCATATAAACAAGGCATATGATTCGATAATTTTTGAGGTCGATCGACCATAATAAAACCTGACGCTTTATCTATCTCATATTTAACAGCATCCGCAGGAGTGATTTCAATAAATGCATTCAC
This sequence comes from Chryseobacterium gleum, assembly GCA_945897755.1. Taxonomy (GTDB): domain Bacteria; phylum Bacteroidota; class Bacteroidia; order Flavobacteriales_D; family Crocinitomicaceae; genus CANHVK01. Next base: position 12,009 of record CAMDGH010000021.1, read on the forward strand.
AATCGCTGGCGCATTTTTTCCTATTTCAATCCCGTGCCATGGATGAGCAACAAAACGATTTGTTAATGCTTTAGCTAAATTTTTTATTTCTTCTTTCATTCTAAAACTTAATTTAATAACAACAAAAATACATTACAATTTTAATAAATTTAAGATATCTTGTCAATTTATATAGTTCGAAGCTGATTTAAATGCAAAATCCCATAGGAATTGGAAAAATATACTCACTGGGTTAAAAAACGATTCGATTTTTCACTTTCTCAGAACACCAATATTTCCGTGCCCTCTTTTGGATGTAGAAGACAATAATAATACAATAAAAACAGGAGGAACAACAAAAGTTAGATATACAAGAGGATGAACATAACGCTTTTGATCAATAAAATACAATTCATTGTTCATGGCTTCAATAAGTTGTGGTTTAATTATCTTTTTATCCCTGTTTTTAACATCAATCGAATTAACTTCTTGTTTATTAATTCTATACGATCCATTTTTTTGATTTAAAGTAACATATTCAAAGGTGTTAATTAAGTCTTTTTTTGATTTTGAATACGTTGTAATTGGATCTATTGAAGAGCCATAGGTAATTAAAAAAGAGGTGTCGTTAAAAAAAATCGCATTAAGGTCTTTAACATTCCAATTGCTGTATTTTTTATACCGGTCTATATTGGTAATCCATTCGATTGTTCCTTCCCGATTTAACGATATTGTAGTAATATTCTCCTTCTCGCAGTAATAGTTAGTAACACATCCCGTGCTTCCCGAACATGTCGTGGTAGAATAATTATTCATCCTAGCACAAAAAATGGTTGTATTTGTTGGGCTTGTTAGTGTCTGTTCAATTTGATAATTTGTAGGTAAAGAAACCTCTTCCGACGCTTTTTTAGTCTTTTTCTTAAAAAAAGACATGTCTTTTCTGTCGGAAATATCGTTTTTAAAAACGTTATCTAATTCTCCTTTTGTGAAAGGATTAAATTTCTCCACCTTAATCGCAAGTTGATTGTTTAATTCTTGATAAAAAACGCCATGAATATCTTCTCCTTTTTTATCAAGAAACAAATCACTGTAAAATCCACTAAGCCTAACAGAGGAATCTGTAAATAAATACTTTAAAGAAATAATTTTTTTGTTTGCAAAATCAGGAGTATAGTTATAAACTGTGTTTGTGCCCGAAACAAAACTATTAAGAGACTGATTTCTTAAAACGTAAAAAACCTTATTTGAAGATTCAATGTAACTAAAATCAGGTTCAAGATTGGTTTTTTCTAAGGGAATTGAAAATACATTTTTCTTTAATGCGTTTTCTTTATTTATGGTTTTATAAGATACAACTATGGCTTCTTGAATGTAGTCCGTATGACCTATTGTTATCGGATTTGACTTGACAATAAAAAAGGGCGTATTACCAGGATGTTTTTTGAGTTTTACCTCATCAATAATAGTCATGTCTTGAATCAACCGGAGATTAATGTCGTAAATCTGAAAAATTAACTGATGTTCTTGTTTTGATATTCGTGTCCAAAAAACGAGAATGGTTGAATCAGTTGTAACTGCATTAAAAAATTCTAATTCTTTTAAAAGAGATTGTGCTATTGTCTTTTTATCAAAACCCTTTAATGAAATGCTGTTTTGAATCCGCATTGTTTTTTTATCGTATGCGATTAACCTAACCTTTTTCATTGGATTAAACCCGTAAAAGTTATGTAATACATACACATTATCATGAGTTGAACCTATAATTTCAGCTAAAAAACCATTTGTTTTATTATCATAGTTGACACGATCAGTCCACGACAATTTAATTTCCTGACTCATTAAAGAGGAAAAAATAAACAAGAAAAAAAAGATGATTTTGTAATGCAATTGAATTTTCATTTTTTTTTAAATTTAAGTATGCTAAAATAACTAATCTAATTCATGATGCATGAACATTTGAATTACTACTTTTGTTAAGGTAATAATCAAATTTAAAATTTTAAACATTATGAGTGTATTAGTTGGTAAAAAAGCACCGCATTTTTCAGCTTCAGCTGTTGTAAATGGAGGTACTATTGTAAATGGTTTTTCTTTAGATCAATTTATTGGGAAAAATCCTGTTTTGTTTTTTTTCTACCCAAAAGACTTCACCTTTGTTTGTCCATCCGAACTTCATGCTTTTCAAGATAAGTTAGCAGATTTCGAAAAAAGAGGCACAAAAGTGGTAGCATGTTCTACTGACACTGAAGAGTCTCATTGGGGATGGCTTCAGGTACCTAAAAATAAAGGAGGTATTGAAGGTGTTACTTACCCAATCGTTGCTGATACATCTAAAACCATTTCTGAAGCATTTGGAGTTTTAGCTGGAGAATATGATTACGATATTGATGGTAACTTAGTTGCCAATGGACCAATGATTGCTTACAGAGGATTGTTCTTAATTGACAAAAATGGCGTAGTTATGCACCAATTGGTAAATAATTTCCCATTAGGCCGTAATGTTGACGAGGCTTTAAGGATGGTAGATGCATTACAATTTTTCGAAGAAAACGGAGAAGTGTGCCCTGCAAACTGGACAAAAGGTGATGAAGGAATGAAAGCATCTTTTGAAGGGGTTGCTGATTATTTGTCAAAGCACTAATCTTTATTTAAATAAATAGAAAAGGGTTGTTTCGTTGAAACAACCCTTTTTTTATTTTACCTACGGGTTGATTTTGACCTATAGATTCTATCCGTATTATTTTTCCCCTGCATAGTTTAAGAACAAATCGTACACGATTCCGTCTGATAATCCAATTTTTGGAACATAGAATTCACGTACTTTTAATTCTTTAAATATAAAAGAATAAATGTCACAGGCAGGTACAATTACATCTGCCCTATCCGGCTTTAATTGAAAATATTCAACCCGTTGCTCTAATGATAATTTACTTAATTCATTGCGTAATTTATTCATGTTAAACAAGGTGATTGGATCTTGCTGCTTAGCACCTAAAATTTTGTGCACTTTATTAATGTTTCCGCCAGTAGCGAAATAACGGTGCGGAATAGATTCATCGATATTTGAATGAAGCCATAATTTAATTTCATCCCAAACAAAAGAACTTGTTTTTTCTTTAAGCAAACGAACTGTCCCCAACTCAAAAGACTTAGAAGCTACTCGTTCTCCTCTTTCAAAAACACTTATTTCTGTACTCCCTCCTCCAACATCAATTACAATAAAAGGCTGCGTTTTATCAAAATCAAGTAAGAAAAAGGTCCCAAATATCAATCGCGCTTCTTCATCACCCGAAATAATTTCTATTTTAATTTTAGTTTCCTTGTAAATTTGTTTTACAACTTTACCTCCATTTGACGCTTCTCGCATAGCAGATGTAGCACAGGCTCTAAGATTTTTAACATCAAATATTTCAGTAATCAATTTAAATGCCTTGATCGTTTTAATAAATTCTTGTTCTTTTTTTTCTGATATTACACCTCCTTCAAAAACATCTCCACCAAGACGAAGTGGTAAACGAGTATACGACAACTTTTTGATGTAAATATGGTCTTCTTCCTGACATACTTCACCAATAAGCAATCTTGCAGCATTCGTTCCTATATCAATTGCGCCAAACTTCATGAAAACTTTTTAATAGCGGACTAAATTAACAAAAAAAAGAAGAATTAAGAAAGATGATTCATACATTAATAAAAAATAAATTACCGCTTTTAAATGCCTTATTTTGTATTTTCGCAGTGACTGAAAACAAAGCGCTACACAAATGAAATATTTAATTGTTGGATTAGGGAATCCAGGGCTAAAATATGAAAATACTAGGCATAACATCGGATTTAAAGTGCTTGAAGCATTTGTACAAGAATCTGAAGCTCATTTTGAAGTAAAAAAATTAGCTCAAGTTGCTCAAGTGAAATATAAAGGTCGGCAACTCGTTCTAATAAAACCTACAACATTCATGAACCTAAGTGGAAAAGCTGTAAACTATTACTTACAAGCTGAAAAAATACCCTTAGAAAATCTACTTATCATTACGGATGACTTGTCTTTGCCATTTGGTAAATTAAGAATGAAAGGCAAAGGAAGTAACGGAGGACATAATGGACTGAAAGACATTCAATTAACGCTAAATACCATGGAATACACTCGCTTGCGCTTTGGAGTTGGTGACACATTTAAACCAGGACAGCAAGTGGATTATGTACTCGGGGAATGGGATTCAGTTGAAAATGAAACCCTCATAGACCGAATTCATATCGCCACAGAATTTATAAAAGGATTTGTAAGCATTGGAGTGGAACTGACTATGACAAATTGGAACGGAAAATAAATTTAAGGGAACTGAATTAAGATAATAAAGATAAGAGTTTCCCTTTTTTGATTCAACTTCCTGTCTTTTGTCTATTTTTGTTTTACTATCAAAACGATATTCATCAAGACTAAAAAAATGAAAAGAATAAGAATCATCGATCTATTAAATCAACCTGAATTAGGCAAAGAAATAAATGTAAAGGGCTGGGTGCGCGCTTTTAGAAGTAATCGATTTATTCAACTTACTGATGGCTCTACGATTCATACCTTACAAGCAGTTGTAGACTTTGAAAAACACGATGAAAGTTTATTAAAAAAAATAACTACCGCAGCAGCTTTAAGTTTGACTGGAATTCTAATCGAATCGCAAGGGAGTGGACAAGCAGTTGAATTACAAGTGTCTAAAATTGAAATACTTGGGGAAGCAAATCCAGATGATGTTCAAAAAACGGTGATGCAACCTAAAAAACATAGCTTAGAGTTTTTAAGAGAACAGGCACACCTTCGTTTCAGAACAAATACATTTGGAGCGGTTTTTAGAATACGTCATGCTGTAGCTTATGCAATCCACAAATTCTTTAATGATAAAGGATTCTTTAATTTACACACTCCAATCATTACGGGTTCAGATGCCGAAGGAGCTGGTGAAATGTTTCGTATTTCTACTTTAGATGCTAAAAATCCTCCTCTAACAGAAAATGGAGAGGTTGACTTTTCAAAAGAATTTTTCGGCAAACAAGTAAACTTAACAGTTTCTGGTCAGTTAGAAGCAGAACTAGCTGCATTAGCTTTGGGTCAGGTATATACATTTGGGCCAACTTTTCGAGCAGAAAATTCAAATACTTCTCGTCACTTAGCGGAATTTTGGATGGTAGAACCCGAAGTTGCGTTTAACGATCTAAACGACAATATGGATTTGACGGAAGAATTTCTAAAATACATCTGTAACTACATTATGGATTACTGTATAGATGATTTAAAATTTTTAGACGAAAGAGATCACACTGAACAACAAGCTAAACCTCAAGCAGACCGAAATGAACTAAGATTAACAGAACGCCTTCAATTTGTAGCTAATAATCCATTTAAACGCATCTCATATACAGAAGCCATCGAAATCTTGTTAAATAGTTCTCAATACAAAAAGAAAAAATTCAAATTTGATGTAGCATGGGGTACTGATTTACAAAGCGAACACGAACGTTTCTTGGTGGAAAAAGAATTTAAATGCCCTGTGATCATTACCGATTATCCGGCTTCCTTTAAAGCGTTTTACATGCGTCAAAACGAAGATGGCAAAACAGTAGCTGCGATGGACGTACTTTTCCCTGGAATAGGAGAAATTGTTGGTGGGTCACAACGTGAAGAACGCTTAGACATCTTACTAGAAAAATGTAAAGCGTTTAACATTCACGAAGAAGAATTATGGTGGTATTTAGAAACACGTAAATTCGGAACTGTTCCTCATGCAGGATTTGGATTAGGATTTGAACGGATGGTTATGTTTGTTACTGGAATGTCAAATATTAGGGATGTAATTCCTTTTCCTAGAACCCCTCAAAATGCAGAATTTTAATGAAGTTAGGAATACTTTTTAAAATACCGTATATTTAGATAAACTCTTTTATATGGCACTGAAACAACAATTATCACAACGTTTGGAGCAACGCTTGTCGCCGCAACAAATTCAGTTGATGAAATTATTGCAAGTTCCTACAATGGAATTAGACCAACGTATTAAGCAAGAAATTGAAGAAAACCCTGCCTTAGAAGAGGGACATGAACTTACTGAAGAGGATTATAATTCAGATGAAGATTCATACGAAAATGACGGGGATGAGGTCATTGAATTTGATTTGTCAGACTACATGGATGATGAGTCACCAGATTATAAAACCCAAGTAAGTAATCATTCTACGGATGACGATGTACGCGTAGTTCCTTTATCAGGAGAACAATCTTTTCAGGAACGAATGATAGAGCAATTACACTTACTTGATTTGGATAATACGCAATTTAGTATAGCAGATATAATCATTGGTAATTTAGACGAATCTGGCTATCTAAACCGAACCATATACGCATTAGTGGATGACCTTGCATTTTCATCAAATATTCAAGTAGCAGAAAAAGAAATAGAAGATGTATTAAAACTTGTTCAAGAACTAGATCCTGCAGGTGTTGGTGCTAGAGACCTTAGAGAATGCCTCTTACTCCAACTAGAACGTAAAAACGACGGAGACATTACGCGTTTTACAGCTAAAATAATCCTGGAAAATCATTTTGATGAATTTATTAAAAAACATTACTCCAAAATTCAACTCAAATTAGAAATAGAAGATGAAGATTTAAAAGAGGCGATTGATGAAATCCTTAAATTAAATCCTAAACCTGGAGGATCGATGAAAGAGTCTTCTAGGCCATTACAACAAATCACCCCTGATTTTAACGTCATTGAGTTTGAAGGACAATTAGACCTAACTATAAACGGAAGAAATTCGCCCGAATTAAAGGTGAGTAAAGAATATGAAAACATGTTGCGTGGGTATTCTGAAGGTGCAAAAATAAAAAAAACAGAAAAGGATACCGTATCATTTGTAAAGCAAAAACTAGATAGTGCAAAATGGTTTATTGATGCTATCAAACAACGTCAACAAACATTATTGCTTACAATGTCCGCAATAATGAACTATCAACGTACCTTTTTTTTGACGGGAAATGAAATGAATTTAAGACCGATGATATTAAAAGACATCGCAGAACTGGTTGGATTAGATATTTCTACGGTATCAAGAGTTGCTAATAGTAAATATGTTCAAACTAATTACGGGATTTTCTCTCTTAAATACTTTTTTTCTGAATCACTTACAAAAGATTCAGGAGAGGAAGTATCGACGCGTGAAGTGAAAAAAATCCTAAAAGAAGCAATTGAATCTGAAGATAAACACAATCCATTAACAGATGAGCAGTTAACTTCAATCTTAAACAAAGCTGGATACCAAGTTGCGAGAAGAACGATCGCTAAGTACAGAGAAGTATTGGAAATTCCAGTTGCGCGCTTACGAAAAGAATTATAAATGAACGACCGATTAGCACACATAATATCATGGGTTTTCCTCCCTTTACTGATGCCTTGCTATGCCTTGCTTATCACAATGTATATCCCTTCTTCTGAACCAGGATTATACCAAGAAAAAACAATCTTTTTTCTTAACCCAATCCTTAAAATAGGGATTTTAGGACTCTTTTTTATATTTTCATTTTTATTACCCTCAATATCCTTAATCATATTAAAAAAAAACAACTTAATATCTTCGATTGATGTTGAAAAAAGAACTGAGCGAACTGCACCTATTTTACTAACCGTATTTTCTTGTGGTATTTTAGCGTGGTTTTTAATAACAAAAGCGCCAACTGGTCTGCTGCCTAAATCAATCATTTTATTACCGATTGGAGGTTTAATTGCAATCCTGATTAGCTGGGGAATAAATTATTATGATAAAATAAGTCAGCACGCCTTAGGTGCAGGTATGTTAGTTGGGTTTTTAATCGCTTATTATCAATCACAAGCATTTTTTTACTTAACAATAATTGTTATTGCTATATTGATTTCAGGCGCAATAATGAGTGCAAGAATGTATTTAGGGAAACACACCCTTAGACAATCATTGATGGGATACTTCTTAGGATTTGGAGTATTATATTTTACAATACATTACTTTTCTTAGGTTATAGCAAGGGTCTTATAATGACCTGAGTTTACTTTAATAAAAAAAAGGAACCTAAGCTCCTTTTATATTTTATTAATTTATACCAAACATAACTACAAAACTGTCCAATCTACTTGTTCTTTTTTAAAATAACATTTGGTATTATAAAAAATTAAAATTCAAATGTTTCCATAAACTTAGTAGTGAAGTTTCCTTTATTGAAATCCTCATTCTCCATTAATTTCTGATGAAATGGAATGGTTGTTTTTACACCCTCAATGATATACTCATCCAAGGCACGTTTCATTTTTAGAATTGCTTCTTCTCTTGATTGAGCAACCACAATTAACTTAGAGATCATCGAATCGTAATTTGATGGAATCGTATATCCAGAATAGGCATGTGTATCAATTCTGACTCCATGTCCGCCTGGACAATGGTAGGTTGTTATTTTACCTGGACATGGTCTAAAGTCGTTATAAGGATCTTCCGCATTAATCCTACATTGAATTGCATGTAGTTGAGGATAATAATTTCTACCCGAAATTTTATGTCCTGCCGCAATCTTAATTTGCTCTTTAATTAAATCAAAGTTGATGACCTCTTCCGTAATAGTATGTTCTACTTGAATACGCGTGTTCATTTCCATAAAGTAAAAATCACGGTTCTTATCTACAAGAAATTCAACAGTGCCAACGCCTTCATAATTTACAGCTTTAGTAGCTTTTATAGCAGCTTGACCCATACGCTCTCTAAGCTCATCCGTCATAAAAGGAGAAGGTGTCTCTTCCACTAATTTCTGATGTCTTCGCTGTATAGAACAATCTCTTTCGGAAAGATGACATGCATTACCGAATTGATCCCCGGCAATTTGAATTTCAATATGGCGAGGTTCTTCAATGTATTTTTCCATGTAAATCCCGTCGTTTCCAAACGCAGCCGCAGCTTCTTGTTTAGCAGAATTCCATAAGGCTTCCATATCTTCTTCTTTCCACACAATACGCATCCCTTTTCCACCACCACCAGCAGTAGCCTTGATAATTATGGGGTAAACAATTTTCTTTGCTTGCTCAATAGCATCCGTAATGTCTTTAATCAATCCAACAGATCCTGGAATACAGGGTACTCCAGCTTGAATCATCGTTGCTTTAGCATTTGCTTTATCACCCATACCTCTAATTTGTTCAGGTAAAGCGCCAATAAATTTAATACCGTGTTTTTGACAGATTTCAGAAAATTGTTCGTTTTCTGATAAGAATCCATATCCAGGATGGATAGCATCAGCATTCGTAATTTCTGCAGCAGCGATAATGTTTGCAATAGATAAATACGATTTACTACTTACTGCAGGCCCTATACAAACTGCTTCGTCCGCAAATCTAACAGGCAAACTATCCTTATCAGCAGTAGAATAAACAGCTACCGTTTTGATTCCCATCTCTTTGCAAGTACGTATTATACGTAACGCAATTTCGCCCCTGTTTGCTATTAATATTTTTTTAAACATGTGAATTAATTTAAATGGTATAAAAAAAGGATTTGCATGATTGGTAAAACCAAAAATAACAAATCCTTAATAATATAAAAAATTAAGAAGGATCTACCAAAAATAATGGCTGATCATATTCAACTGGTGAAGCATTATCAACTAATACCTTAACAATTTTTCCTGAAATTTCAGATTCTATATCATTAAATAATTTCATTGCTTCAATCACACAAACAACCTGTCCTTTTGATAAAGTATCTCCCACATTTACAAAAGATGGTTTATCTGGAGAAGATGAACGATAAAAAGTACCTATCATAGGAGATTTTACCATAATCAAGTGAGAGTCATCGTTTGCTGTTGGTGATTTTACCAAATCAACCGATGGTGCTGATTGAACAGCTGGTTGTGGAGCTTGAGTTGGTTGAGGAGCTTGAGCTTGATAAACAACAGTTGGCTCCGCGTATTTATGCTCACCTTTGATCGTAATTTTGAACTCTTGTTGTTCAATTTTAACCTCGCTTACTCCTGTTTTTCCAACTAACTTAATTAAGTCTTGTATTTCGTTAAAGTTCATATTAGTAAATATTAAGAATTATATGCCCATTTTAAATAAATTGCTCCCCAAGTAAAACCACCACCAAAAGCAGATAAAATAAGATTATCTCCTTTTTTTAGTTGTTTTTCCCAATCCCACAAACACAATGGTAAGGTAGCAGCAGTCGTATTACCATACTTTTGTATGTTAATCATTACTTTATCTTTTGAAACTCCCATACGTTCAGCAGTAGCATCAATGATTCGAAGATTTGCTTGATGAGGAACCAACCAAGTAACATCTTCACTTGTAAGGTTGTTTTTTTGCATGATCTCTGCTGAAACCTCAGCCATATTTGTTACAGCAAATTTGTAGACTGTTTTACCTTCTTGTCTTACAAAATGCTCACGGTTGTTAACAGTATCTAATGTTGCTGGAAACGCAGATCCACCAGCTGGTTGAATTAAGTATTTCCTTCCAGAACCATCGCTTCGTAAAATCGCATCTTGTACACCCAATGATTCCGTATTTGGCTCAAGTAAAACTGCACCAGCACCATCACCAAAAATAACACATGTAGTACGATCTTGATAATCAATAATGGAACTCATTTTATCTACACCTATAATTAAAACTTTTTTGTGAGTTCCTGCTTCAATAAATTTAGCCCCTGTTTCAAGTGCGTACAAAAAACCAGAACAAGCAGCTATTAAATCAAATCCCCAAGCATTTGTTAGGCCTGCCTTATCACAGACAATATTTGCAGTGCTTGGAAAAGGGTGATCAGGGGTAACTGTTGCTACAATTACCAACTCGATTGATAATGGATCTAAATCCATTTTTTTGATCAAGGACTTTACCGCTTCAGCAGCCATATCGGATGAAGCTCCTTCTTTCATGATCCTTCTTTCAGAAATCCCTGTTCGAGATAAAATCCATTCATCAGTAGTATCAACCATTTTAGCCAGATCGCTATTTGATAAAATAGTTTCTGGCAAATAGCCTTGTACACCTGTAATTGCTGCTGATATTTTACTCATATAATTAATTAAAAGCGTCGTTTACTTTTGTAGATAATCCAGATTTAGCTACATCAAAAGAATGCTTTATCATATTTTTAACAGCAATATCGTTTGATATACCATGACCTATAATTACATTCCCTTTGACACCTAAAATTGGCGTACCTCCATAATTTTCATAATTAAAACGATCAAAATAATCATCATTAATTCCCCTCTTCTTCATCATGTGATAAATCCCTTCTGCTTGTTTTAAAACAATATTACCAGTGAAACCATCACACACAATAACGTCTGCTTTACCCCGAAAAATATCTCGACCCTCAATATTACCGATGAAGTTTAATTCTTCTGATTCGGCAAGTAACTTATATACCGCAATCGTAATGAGATTCCCTTTCGTTTCTTCTTCTCCAATATTAAGAAGAGCCACCTTAGGGTTATCAATACCATAGACATTCTTAGCATACAAAGATCCTAACATAGCAAACTGGTATAAGACATCAGGCTTACAGTCAGCATTAGAACCAACATCGAGTAAAACAGATCTACCACCATCAAAATTAGGAATAGTAGATGTGATGCAAGGTCTAATTATTCCTGGAACAGTGTTAACTTTATAAATAGCTCCTACAAGCATTGCACCCGTATTACCAGTACTAGCGAAAGCATCTAACTCTTTTTTCGCTAACATATCGAAACCAACAGCGATTGAACTATTCGGTTTTTGAGGTATAGCTCGGGTTGGGTGGTCATGCATGGTTATTACATCAGGTGCATGAACAATTTCAAATAATGCTTGATCTATACTACGTGAGTTTAACTCATCAATGATTTGTTTACGATCACCTAAAAGAACTATTTTAACATACTCAGGAAGTTCTTTTTGAGCAAGTATTGCACCTGAAATATTCACATTCGGGGCGAAATCTCCTCCTAAAACATCTATTCCTATCTTCATTTATAAAAAAATGAATGGATGTTAAATTGCTACTTCTTTCTCAATTACAACCTTACCTTTATAGTAAAGTTTTCCTTCGTGCCAAAAAGCATGATGAAATAAATGAGGCTGACCTGTAGTTGGGCAAATTGCGATATTATCTGCAACAGCTTTAAAATGCGTTCTTCTTTTGTCTCTTCTTGTTGTCGAAGTTCTTCGTTTAGGATGTGCCATTTTACTTTGTTTATGTTATAACGTTAATTCTTATTAATAATTGACCAAATTGATTCATTAGACTCATCGTCGTTGTCATCATCGTCATTCTCTTCTGGTTCATTTGCATTCAAGGTGTGTTTTTGAATTAATTCCCACATCTCTTCATCACATTTACCTTCTGGATGAACCGCTCTAAGAGGTAATTGAGTAGTAATTAATTCATAGAAAGGAGATGTGACATCAATTTGATATTCATCTGGACGAATAACAATAATGGATTCATCTTCTTCATCTTCATTTCCAAACTTATAAATAATCCGATACCCTCCGGAACAAGGGATACTTAATGGGGCATTACATCGATTACAGTCAACAGTAATGAACCCTTCAACCTCAAAACTTGCAAGTAACATTGTTTCTTTTTTCTCTAACTCAAGCAGTCCTTTTAAGGAGCCATCATGAATGATAGAGTAGTCAATTGCATCAAAGAACGATTTATCAATTTCAAACTCGTAATTGTGTTTACCTTGTTTTAATCCTGTAAAAGGAATTAAAAAAAAACTATTATTAATCACGTTAATTAGAAATTAGAAAACAAAGATAGTAAAATTTAATTTAAATTGTTCATATCTTTTTGAAAAAGATAAAACATGAGCATGATCTTGCTCAATAAACTAGCATCAAAAAGAGATCATTCTCTTGAAGGATACCTTCTTTTAATCTCAGTCTGTTTTTGAGGGGTTAAAGGGTTTGTATTGTTTTCCTTAATAAATTTCCTCATTTTATAAATGTCAATCGCTAAGTAAATCGCATTTCTAAAAGAATTAGGTGACGCTATTCCCTTCCCAACGATGTCAAATGCAGTTCCATGATCTGGAGATGTCCTCACGATTGGCAAACCCGCTGTGTAGTTAACACCCTCATCAAAAGTGAGTGCTTTAAAGCCCGTGAGCACTTGATCGTGATACATTCCTAAAACGGCATCAAATTTAGTAAACAAAGAAGACCCGAAAAATCCATCAGCAGGATAAGGCCCGTAAATCAAAGCGCCATTATCAAAATGCTGTTTGATTACCGGTTTAATAATGTCATTTTCTTCGTTACCTAACTGACTGTTTTCTCCAGCATGCGGATTTAATCCCAGTACCGCTATTCTTGGTTTTAACAGCCCAAAATCTTTTTTTAAGGTCTGTTCTAACGCAGTTAATTTTGCGCTTATTTTTTCTTTTGTTAAGGCAGCTGACACTTCTTTTAATGGAATATGACTTGTTACAAGCGCTACTTTAAGAATCGGGCTAACCATCATCATTAAAGCATCATCAACGTTAGATAAATGAGCTAAGTATTCAGTATGCCCTGGAAAGTTAAAGTCGGCAAGTTTAATTGCCTCCTTACAAATTGGTGCAGTAACTAATACGTCTATTTTGTTTGATGCTAAATCTTGTGTCGCTCTTTCAAGAGCCATAAATGCATATTTACCTCCTGATTCAGATACTTGTCCTAAATCAAACTTAATTTCATCATTCCAAACATTGATAATATTCACTTTATTTAAAATTGCTTCCTCCGCATTTTTACAAGATTGATAATTAAAGTCGTCTTCATTGATCAATTTTTTGTGGTAGGATATCGTTCTCGTAGAACCATATATTATCGGAATAAAGTCTTGTAGAATTCGATGGTCATTCAAAGACTTAATAATTACTTCTGGTCCGATACCGTTAACGTCTCCTATAGAAATTCCAACACGAATCAAGTTAGTTTTTTGTTCCATTAGTCCTCGATATTTTGTAAAAATTGTAATAGCAATCGAACACCAAAACCAGTTCCTCCTTTTCCTTTATAATTATCAGCAGTTTCCAAAAAAGAAGGGCCTGCAATGTCTAAGTGAATAAATGGTGCTTTTACAAAATGTTCTAAGAACTTACCTGCAGTAATCATACCCGCATATCTACCACCAATGTTTTTCAAATCTGCAATCGATGATTTCATTTCATCAAAATAATCATCCCAAAAAGGAAGTTGAACAAGTCTTTCATGGACATGTGTTCCTGAATCAATTAAAGAATTAAAGGATTTTTGCTTGGCGTTCCCCATTACACAGGCTGCCTTTGTCCCTATTGCTGCAACAGCTGCTCCAGTAAGTGTGGCAGCATTAATCACTAATTCAGGATTTAATTTTTCTGAATAAGCTAAAGCATCAGCCAAAATCATTCTCCCTTCCGCATCTGTATTCAAAACTTCAACAGTAGTTCCATCATACATTGTTATAATATCTCCAGGGGTGTATGCATTTAAACCAGGTCTATTGTCTGTAGCAGGAATTAATCCGATTAAATGAACATTTAATTTTGATAAAGCAGCTCCATAAATGGTAGCAGCCATGCAAGCAGCTCCAGCCATATCACTCTTCATTAAATCCATCGAACCTGGCGTAGGTTTCAAACTTAATCCACCCGTATCGTAAACTACTCCTTTTCCAACTAATACAATGGGTTTCTTATTAATCGATTTTTTCGGTTTATATTCAATAATCGTGAAGGTTGGTGGTTCAATAGAACCTTTATTTACAGCAAGTAATCCCCCCATTTTAAGTGCTTCAATATGCGATTTTTCAAGTGTTTTTACAGAGAACCCAGCTTCATCTCCAAGTAATTTAATTTCATCGGCTAATTGAGTAGCTGTAAGAAAAGAAACGGGCTCGTTAACCATATTTCTTGCCCAAAACACTGCTTTTAAGGTGTTGTTTAATCGTTCAATCTGAAGTGGTTCAAATTTACCGATTACATATACATTTGCTAATTTATTCTTTTTTTCTTCGGCACTTTTAAGATAATGAATGAACTGGTAATTTGATAAAACAAGCCCTTCCGCTACATATAAGCTAAGGTCTTTTTTTCCTATTATTGAAATCGAGGTCATTAATAAGTTTGTTAATGATCTCACCTTATGCCCTACAACTCTTAGTTTCTCGTAATTATCAGTTTCTTTTACAAAGAAAGAAAATTGATTTCCTTTTTTGATGTAATCAAAATCTTCTTTTCCTTTTATAAATTCTTCCGCATGTTCAAATTCAAGTGGAAAGTTCGTTTTATCAATCGTGTTTTTTTTACTGAGTATAAAAACAATGTTATCTATGTTGGTATATGTTTTTTTTTCTTCGATCATAATCATTATTTAGTTGTGTAAATTTAGATAAAAAACAACAAATTAAACTAAATAATAAGCCTATAGCGAACAAAAAATCCCAATCATTACATTGATTGGGATTTACACCTATTTATAGCTTACTTAACTTTACTAAAAAAAGTTTTTGCTGCTGCATTTGAAGGGTCTAATTCCAAAACGAAAGTCCAAATTGCTTTGGCTTTAGCTAGATCTTTAAATGATGAATTATAATAATAATCTCCTAAATAGAGTGCAGATTCCAAACGCATTTGCTTATTATTACCTGTCGTAATTTCTTCAGGCTTAATTAAATCAAATGTTTTTTCATAAAAAGGTCTAGCCAACCATTTTTCATTTTTAACATCTAATTGGAGCTTAGTTCTCGCTCTCCAAAAATGACCTGCAGCATAAGAAGGGGATATGAGACTTAATTTGCTAAATGTGGTATCAGCTAATGTATAATTTTTAGGCCCAAAATAATAAGCCCTGCCCAAATCAAATAATTCTACTGCCGTTAATTGAGTTTGTGATTGCTTATATTCATAGTTCTCAATCGCTTTAATATAGTTTTTATTTTTTGAGTATATTTTAGCAATAATACCGGAAAGCTCATTTTTTGCCCTCAAATCCATCAAGCATACTTTTTCATATTCAATAAGAGAAAGTGAGTCTTTCCCTGAATTATAAAGCAACTGAGCTTTGTACTTAAAGTCAACGTAGGTAATCTTATCCCTTGGTGTTGTGTTAAAGAATTTATCACAAATTAACAACCCTTTAGAAGCATTTTCCTTATCAGAAGTACATTCAGCATAAGCATATATCAACATTCTTTCAACATACAGGTTTGAAAAGCCTTTATTTTGAAGTGATTTTAACTCTTCAATTGCTTCACAATACTGTTTACTAGAAAATAAAGCCGTAGTATATCGATACCTTGCTTCGATACTATTATTTAATTCTAAGTAAATCTTCCAGTTTTCTATCGCTTTTTTTGGTTTGTTGGCATTCAAAAATAGCTCTGCATTCTCTCTATAAGCAGGCGCATATGATGGGTCTATTTTTTTTGCCCTTGTATAATAATCATTCGCCAATGAATCTGTAAGACTCGTTTTTAATCGTTGATAAAGCTTACCAATACGAACTAAACTTCTTGCAGATAAGGGATTTACATCAAACCCAAGGTTGTAATTTTTTAATGCATCCTTGACATTATCAGGTGTTTTGACTTTAGATAAATCACCCAAAAGGATATAATTCATTTCATTTTTCGGTTCTAGTTCGATCGCACGATTAAGTAATAGAAAAGATTCATCAAAATTTTGCGTTTCTTTTTCTATATACGCTGTAACAATAGCTCTAATTATCTCCGTATTTTTTCGTTTGGTTTTAGTTAATGACTTGTTAAAAAGTTCGTTAGCCCCTAAAACATCATTTTTTAATAACAAACATTTACCATTTGCAACTAAAGCTATTGGCGATTCAGGGTCTTTTTCAGATGCTTTTTCCCAATAATACTTTGCAGAATCTAATTCGTTCTGAACCTTAAAATTTTCACCTAAATAAAAATAATTTAACCCATTGCTCGGTTCACTTTTAATCAAGAGTTTAATGTTTTTTTCTGCTGTTGAATAAAGTTCATTATCAGTCTCTTTTATTGCTTGTTGCAAAGTCTGACTAAAAACAGCCGTCGAGCTAAAAAATAATAAAAACGCTAACTTTTTTTTAATTTTCATGGAAAATAGATTTAATAAATTAAACTTAACAAAAATCCTGCCTAAAATTTATTCTGATGTAAATTGAATCAAACGAACTGGGGAATTTGCGGGTAATATTCCTGCGCGTTGCACTATTGTTTGACCAATCTCACTCATCATAAATAAAACAAATCCCGTATTTAAACCTGATTTACTCGCTTTATTTATCATCCAAACATCTCTTATTAAAGGATATTCCTTAGTGTAAATAAAACTTGCATAGGGAAGAAAATAATCTGATTTTTTATCTTTTGCAATTGCAACAACCTTAATTCCAGCTAAAAAGTCTTTCACATCAAAATCCTGTAAATCACTAATCCAATTAAGACCAATAACCCCCATGGCATTTGGATGATTTTTAACATAGTTAATCACTTCTTCATTAGATTTAACTGCAAAAACGTTGTTATTGGTGTTTTCTTTTCCGCAAAATGATTTGATATAATTGTAATTTGCAGAATTAATATGGTCATATACAATATTAATTTTTTTAGATGAACTATTCCATAACTGCTGTTGTCCAATCAAAATTTGCTTTAGTTCATTAATCGTTAATAAAGTGTCTTTATTGGATGGATGAACAATCAAAGCAATTGCATCAATTGCAATTTTATCGCTTCTTACTTCTACTTTTTTCTTTTTTAATGTTTCCTTCTCTATTTCTGTGAAGTCACGTGAAATCACAATTGTTTTTGTTTTATTCTTATAGAAAGAATCAATAATAGCACTTTCAGAATAATAAGAAGCTACAATTTTAGCTTTTGGATATTGACTTTCAAATGTATAGATGCTTGTTTGAAATAATTTTTTAAATGATTCTTCAATAAAAACGGAAGTTTTCCCTCTACCATGTGTATCTTTTTGATACGCTAAAGGATTGTCTACCGAATTACATGAATTTAAAAAAATCAATAATCCCGTTGAATAAACAAGTAACTGAGCCGTACAAAAAAAATGATGTCTAATCATCAGACCTTAAAAATGATTTTATTAATTTATATCCTCTAAAAAAAGAATAAACAATTAAAACAATGATGAGTATCCATCGGTTTGAACCGTTTAATCGCTCAATGATTAATTCTGTACTTATCAAAAAATAGCACAGCACAGCACACATGACAATCGTAAAACAGCTAAGTAGTTGAGAAATTGTTTTCACTATATGAGAGATACAAAAAATCCTCAGCTAAAGTTGAGGATTCTAAAAAAACTTAATTAATTCAATACAAAATTTACCGGTAAACGACACCTAGCTCTCACCGATTTCGCATTATTTTTACCCGGCTTCCAATGAGGCATAGCACGAATTACTCTTTTAGCCTCTTTATCTAAATCATCTGAAACTCCTCTTTCTACAATTACATTTGAAATAGATCCGTCCGGTTCAACAACGAAAGAAACATATACCTTACCTTGTTCACCCAACTGAATAGATGCCTCAGGATATCGTACATTTTTAGCAATCCATGCCTGCATAGCAGAAGGACCTCCTATAAAAGATGCGTCTTCATCAATAAACTCAAGAATTTCTTCTTCCTTTTTTTCTACTACTTCCGGTTTTTCTTCCTTTGGTCCTGTATCGGCAGACCAGTTTTCATTATCAGACTCAACCGTTTTAGTAGACGCTTTCGTGTCAGCTATTGTCTCTTGAGTAGGGACTTCATCGTCAACTGGAATATCCACAATTACAGGAGGAGGAAAAGCAATTGTTCTCTCTTCTGGTGGGGGAATTTCCTCTTTTGGAGGGGGTGGTAAATCCTCCTCTGGTGGAGCGGGAATAGCGATATTTGCAGTGTCAATTTTTGGTTCTTCAATCACTTCTTCAGGTAAATTTTTAATAAACATAAAAGTACCATAAGATAATCCAATTGTTGAAATCACAGAAATCATAATAATTACCATGCGCTTATCGTAATTCTTACGAATAACATAAGCACCATACTCTTTGTTTCGATTTACAAAAACAATGTCATTTCTTTCCACTGATGTAACTTGCTGCCATCTTCGCGCTGAAAAATAATCGTATAACGAAATTAAAGCTACTACTAGGGCAACTCCTAAAATTACTCCCATACTTATCGTTTTTCTTTTAACAACTCTTGTTCACTCTTCAATAAGTCTACTGGTGCAATAACTCCAATTTGAGCTATTTTTAATTCATCAATTAAATCAATAAAATTTTTACACGTAGCTTTATCATCTGTCTTTATCAACACCTTTAGTGCCTCACTGGTACCTTTAGACTCATTCAACATACGTTCATAAGTAGTGTCTTGAATTTCCTTCTTTTTTAGTTTTTTATCAAGACCTTCTTTGTTCTTAAGAACCGTAGCGTTTAAATCTGCAAGCAGTTTTCTTAATCCGGTTGGACTAAAGTTAGTTTCTTCTAATGTTGTAGCAGATTTTCCGTCTGGATTTCCTTTCGTATAGAATTGACCTTTATAATAGAACACTTTATCTTCTGTTAAAATAAAAGTAACTCCATTATTAACGTTAGCAGGCGGAATAATCTCACCATCTTTAGGTTTAGCAGGATAAACTAAACTCATTACTTTTGGCTTACTAAAGGTTGAAGTCAATACAAAAAATGTAAGTAATAAAAAAGCTAAATCCACCATAGGTGTCATGTCCACTTTAGTAGAACTCTTCTTAGGTCTTTTCTTTCCTTTATCGTGGCCTCCACCACCGCCTTCTGCTATTTCTGACATTATATTCTAATTTTAATTAGGAGCTTGCTCCGCGGAAGTAATAAAATTTAAGTTGTTTAGGTTTAAATCTCTAAACGTGTTAATCACAGTTTGAGCATGAAGGTAAACTGCTTTACCATCAACTTTTAGAATAAACTTTGGCTTAAAATCATTAATCTCTGGTTTAATACCACTTAACGAAGCTTCTTCATATTTCGTTTTACCCGTATTTAACGCAGCAATATTTCCGAAATGAATCCAATCTTTTAACTGATTATTTGAAGAATCAGATGGTATTCCGATGGTATTATATTGTTTACGTTCTTCGCCTGCCATGCTAATGTAAGCAGGAAGCTCTTTCATAGAACATCCAAAACTAGACATTCCTGCAAAAGTTTCTATTTGCTTTTCACTAAAAGGGACTTTGTACTTAGCACTCATGTTAAGTAACATTTCTTTTCTTGCTTCAGTGTGACTTAAATTAACAAACAACCTTCCTCCTTTGTCAATGGTAACCATCAACACGTTTTCAGGAATTATTTTTTGACTAATACTTGAAGGCGTTTCTACGTCAACCGGTTCGTTAGATCTAAAATTAGCCGCTAACATAAAGAAAGTCACAAGCAAAAATGCCAAGTCAACCATCGGTGTCATATCGATCGATGGGGAATGTTTTGGAACTTTTATTTTAGGCATCTTTTATTTTTTTAAAACGTGCTAATTATTTATTTTTAGCATTAAAATCTTGAACGATTGAAAAACTAGCTTCATCCATACCGTAAGTCATTGTATCAATTTTGGTAGAGAAAAAGTTGTAAAATATAATTGCTAAAGTAGATGCAAAGATACCAAATGCAGTATTGATAAGTGCTTCAGAAATACCTGTTGCTAATGCAGAAGTATCAGGAGTACCATGTGACATCGCTGCAAAGGCACGAATCATACCAAGAACAGTTCCTATCAATCCGATCAATGTTGCAACAGATGCAGAAGTAGATAAAACACTAAGGTTCTTAGACAACATTGGCAATTCCAAAGAAGTTGCTTCTTCTAATTCTTTTTTCAATGTTTCTACTTTTTGCTCTTTATCAAGGCTTGGATTAGAGGAAATGTGATCGTATTTTACAAGTCCTGCACGAACTACATTTGCTAAGGATCCTCTTTGAGCATCACATGCAGCAATTGCCTCTTGTATTTTATTTTCATCTAAATTTGCACGAATTCCTTCAACAAATTTATCAACACGTCCTTTCCCTTTTGCTTTTGCTAAAGTGAAAAATCTTTCAATTGAAAAAATAATAACAATAAGATTCATTGCAATAAGGAAAGGTACAATGATACCTCCTTTATAAATAATCCCCATAAAGTTTCCTTCTAAAGGTTCTGCAGTAGGATCATTATCTACAAAGTTTCCTGGATCACCAAAAATATACTTATAAATTGCAATTCCTAAAATTAAAGAAATAGCAACAGCAACTGACGCTGTTAGTGAAGTAAAGCCACCTGATGTCTTTTGTTTAGCACTCATTTTTTTTAAATTTTAAAGATTAATTTTTGACAAACATACATGAAAACTTTTACTTTTTCAACTAAGCAAGGGCTTTTTTATAAATCAATTTACATTTATTAATATCTACTAACTACATGACAAAAATTTGAAAACATCAATTTTTGATTGTTTTTGAGGGTTAAGTAATATGTTTGAAATGTAATCTAAACCGTGTTTGAATAGACTTTTAGCTCTGTAACCGTGCTTTTTAATCTTGACTTTAATTTCGTTTTGGTCTATGTAA
>CAMDGH010000022.1 GCA_945897755.1 Chryseobacterium gleum
GTTTTTAGATTCAATGGAATCAGGAGAGAAAGCCACTCTATTTTCTTCTGAATTTAGCACACTTCTTGACCGCCTGGTAATCGAATTAATTTCCAATAGAATCCTTCCAATTATAACTAAAATTAATACAAAAGAAAGTTTAACTCATAGCACCCTCAAAGAAGACTTTATTTCATCTACTGAAGACACAAGTCTTTCGAAGTTATATAGCAATACATCTGAAAAACTCAATATTGATTTTACAGTTCAATTACTCCCCTTCCCTTTTGAAGTATTAGACCCAAGAATTGTAACGATACCAACAGGAAAAAATAATGAAAATCACAAACATGCACACGAAACAATCTTTATTTTTATAAAAGGAGTTGGTCACGTGATGATAGACGGAATAAAGATTGATGTCAAGCCGGGTGATTTAGTCTTTGTCCCAAGATGGAGTATGCATCAATCAACCAATTCAGGAGAATGTGAGATGAAAATATTGGCTATTGCCGATTTCGGTTTGACAGGAAAATCATTTATCGGAAACTATCTAAAAACAGCCCGATTAAAACACTAAATTAAGAATACAATCTAACATCATTTTCAAAGACAGACTTTAACTTAAAAAACCAATCATCTTTAACGATTGATAAAATCATAGTATCTCTTCTTTTCCCGAGTGCATTCACAAGATGACTTCTGAGAATACCTTCTTCGATAGCTCCAATTTTTTTTAATGCATTAACACTTTTTAAATTTAGTACATCAGTCCTGAACTCTACCCTTTCAATTGACAACTCTTCAAAGAGATATTTCAACATCAAATATTTACAATTAAAATTAATTGGGCTACCCTGAAACGCTTTTCCAATCCACGTATAACCAATACATGCACTCTTATTTACTAGGTCAATTGCGTAAAAACGAGAAGAGCCAATTGCTTTTCCGGAACGATTTTCTGTTAGCAAAAAAGGATATTCAAGTCCATCCTTTTTTTTAGATATTGCATGATTGATATAATTTTTTAAATTGATTGATCCAGCGGCACTCATCAGACCAAAACTCCATAAATCAGGTTCATTTTCAGAGAAAGAAACCAACAAATCAAAATCCGAATTTTTTAATGGAGTTAAAGAAATTAGCTTGTTTTCCAACACGATTAATTCTTCAAAAAAAGACGCAATATTCATACATTAAAAATAAGAAAAATCACTCACAAACAACAGAATATTTAATTTACACCAAACATAACTACAAAACAGTCCTATCTACTTGTTCTTTTTCATCATTATATCTTCAAAAAATAGTTCCATAGCTTAGGCTATGCAACTATTTTTTT
The DNA here is from genome assembly GCA_945897755.1 of Chryseobacterium gleum. Taxonomy (GTDB): domain Bacteria; phylum Bacteroidota; class Bacteroidia; order Flavobacteriales_D; family Crocinitomicaceae; genus CANHVK01. The sequence continues at coordinate 1,322 of CAMDGH010000022.1, forward strand.
TTATCGTCTTGATAAAAAATTACTTCGCATATTTGGCCTATTTTATAATTACATTTTGTATTAGATTTTGATGATCGAAACGATATCAAAACCGTTACTTAAAAATAGAGCCAAATCCGGAAAGTTTCTTATTCCAATAATTCGATTCTTGAATTTCCGAAACCATAACACCCTTTGAAGAACTTGCGTGAATCATCTTTAAAGGTTCATTTGGAACAGACACAATGATTCCAACATGAGTGATTTTTTCACCACCTGAATTAAAAAAAACTAAATCCCCTGGCTTTACATTCAACACATCAATCTGCTTACACATCTTAAATTGATCGTCCGCAGTTCGAGATAATAAAATGTCGTTTTTTTGAAATACATAAGAAGTAAAACCACTGCAATCAAAACCATCGAGGGAAGATCCTCCCCAAAGATAAGGCACCCCAATGCAAGTAGAAGCAATGTCCAATACAGACTTTCGTTTTCTCTCAATATACCCTTTACCTTTTTTACTCTTAGAAGCAAGCAACAATTCTCTTGTAGTAATTCCTTCAAAAATGGTTTTCAATTTTAATGATAAGTCATTCGCTTTTTTAAATTCTTTATCTTGCTTGTACTCTTGTATCAAGTTATTTAGATGAAGTTTTAAAATAGATAACTCCTCAATATGCTCCTTAAAGAAAACTCCACTAGAGGGACTCTTCTTCAACTGTTGAAATAAAAAATCAGCTTCTACTATTGGATTTAAATCACGTTTAAATAAAAAAAAATGATCATTTAAATAAAATAAAGACAACGACTTATAAAACATTGGTGCTAAACTATCATCATAATCGGGAATTTGAAGTAAGCGATCCGAAAGTCGAAGCGCAGATCTATACTTTTCATTATTGAATAAACGGTTCAATTTATCTATTTTTCTGTCTTGTGCGAAAAAACGTGACGAACAAAATAAAAAACAAATAAAAAAAATAGCGTGAAAATGAATCGGTTTCATATTAAAAATAAAATTATTTTTTTTTTATATGCATTTGACTTTAAAGGCCGATTTTAATTAACAGAAAATTGTTTACTTTACACTTAGTTTAAATGATTTTTAGTGTTTCAAATTTAAAGTATATCATTCCTTTTATCTAAGAAACAAAAATGTTAAATAAGAATCTCTAAACGCAATTCAAGTCTTTATATTAACTAAATAAAATTAAATTTGCATATCGTAATGAATAAAATTTATTTTTCCTCTGACATAGGCTATATTAACATAAATAGAATTAAATATACGTATCTAAAATGAAATACCTTATTATCAAATTCAGTCTTACTTTTTCAATTTTTACGGCTTTTTGCCAGGAAGATTCAAACATAACTTCATTATTAAAATTAAACAAAAAATTCAATGTAATTCAATTTAGCTCAGACAGCACAGCCAAGAAATTAATGTTAAAATTTCAATCAACAAATAAAAAACGAGTATCAATAATACATTTTGGAGATAGCCATATTCAAGGAGAGTATTCGACTTCAATCGTTAGAAAAAAACTACAAGAAAAATATGGAGATGCTGGAAAAGGAATGATGTTTTCGTATTCAGCAGCGAACAGTTACAATTCTATGTTATACAGAACATCTCATTCAAAAACATGGACATATGCTAAAAATTTTCAACAAAGACCTAAGCTTCCGCTCGGCATAAGCGGCATGACTGTAAAAACAACAAACAATGGAGCACAACTTAAATTTCACTTAAATCAAAGTACAAAAAACTCAGAAATAATTAAATTATTCATTTCAAAAAACCCTCAGTCATTCGACCTAAAAGTAAGTACAGAAGATACTACTCACTTTATTAAAATAAATGAAAACTTGGATTCTACCATTTCTTACATACCAATATTGATCCCTAAGAACCAGAAAACGATTACTTTAGAAACAATACAATCAAATTATACTCAAACTAATTTGGAATTTTACGGGTTATCGTTAGAAAACAAATCTAATTCAGGAATAATATACCATGCCGTTGGAGTTGGAGCTTCACAATTCGGATCGCTTTTATCAGAAACTCTTTTTGATGCACAACTAAAAGACATTCATGTTGATTTAGCGATATTAGACTTCGGGACTAATGATTATGTATACGCAAATAAAATACCTTCAGATTTACCCAGAAAAATAGAGCTAATAATAAAAAACATAAGACTAATTAACCCGTCAACAACAATATTACTAACAAGTACTCAAGACTTATTCTACAAATCTCAGCCAATTTCAGAAGGAATTAAATTTAGAAATTTAATCGATAGTTTGGCAAAAAAAAACAACTGTCTTTTTTGGGATTGGTATGCTATATCAGGTGGATATAAATCATTAACATCATGGAGAGATAACGGCTATGCGCAACGCGACTTAATCCACCTAACAACAAAAGGATACCAACTCAAAGGCGAATTGTTATTTGAAGCAATCGAGCGCATGATAGATACAATGACCCAATCACCTTCTCTAAAACAGTTATCAATACCATACCTTGAGAATAAATCAATATTCGAAACGATTACTTTTAAACAGAGTATAATTGAACCAGAAAACAAAGAAAAAATCACGAAAACAATTGAAGAAAACAAAGAAGAAAACAAAGAAGAAAACAAAGAAAAAATCACGAAAAAAACAATTGAAAAAAATCAAGAAAATTCACAAGAGGATAATTTAGTGTTTGGAGAAAGTATTGCGTTACAAAAGAAAAAGAACGAATTAAAAATAGTGATTAATGATAGTATTAAACCAAAGAAAAAAACAATAAAACCAATTTATTATAAAATACACACCGTTAAATCTGGTGAAACACTTTCCGAAATAGCAAATAAACACAGAACTACCGTTGAGTATTTAAAAAAATTAAATAGGATTAAAAGTGATAGATTAAGTATCGGACAAAAACTTAATTATTGAATCGATGAATTTACCATCAAATGTAAAATTCTAATTAGAATATAAAGATAACCACTGAATTTCAATTAACTTTGACTAAAAAGATAAAATATAAAGTGCATCATCAACGTTTATGCATTAATAATTAAATAAAAAAAACGATTTAGAACACATACTATGAAAAAAATCATTATCACCTCGCTGCTTTTTTTATTTTTGACAAATAGCGGTATAGCGCAACAAAACCCTGATCAAAACAAACTAATAGAAGTTTTCAATTACATAAACTACTTATACGTTGATAACGTTAATACAAAAGAAATCACAGAATCAGCTATCGTTGCCGCATTAGAAAAACTAGACCCTCATTCTACATATATTTCGAAAGAAGATGTAGACGACGCCAATCAATCAATCAATGGGAATTTTGTTGGGGTCGGAATTCGATTTCAATTATTAAAAGATACACTTCATGTAGTTGCTACCATTTCTGGTGGTCCATCAGAAAAGGTTGGTCTGATGGCAGGTGACAAAATCATTATCATAAATGGAGAAAAAATCGCGAACGTTAGGTTGAAAAATTCACAAGTTCGAGAAAAACTGATGGGCGAATTGGGTTCAAAAGTTCGCATTGAGGTTCTTCGTGGCAAAGAGTCAACTCCCATTCCTTTTACAATAACAAGAGATAAAATCGCTGTAAATTCGGTAGATTGTCATTACATGGTTACCCCAGAAACTGGATACATAAAACTAAATAGTTTTTCTCATACAACCACAGATGAGATAACGAAAAGTTTAAAGGAATTAGTTGGAAAAGGGATGAAAAACCTAATACTTGATCTACAAGACAATGGAGGAGGTTTAATGTATGCTGCAAAAACAGTTTGCGATGAATTTTTAAGTGGTGAAAAAATGGTTGTTTACTCCGAAGGAAAACATCAACCTAGACAAGACCTTATTACTGACACAAAAGGGAATTGGGAGAAGGGGAAGTTTATCGTTTTAGTAAACGAAAATTCTGCTTCGGCGAGTGAAATTGTTAGTGGAGCTATACAAGATTGGGACCGCGGTTTAATTGTAGGGAGAAGAACCTTTGGAAAAGGACTTGTTCAGCGACCTATCGACCTATCTGATGGTTCTCAAATGCGATTAACAATTGCACGTTACTACACCCCAACTGGACGAAATATTCAAAAGTCATATGGAGCAAATAAAGACGATTATCACAATGACGTCATAAAAAGATTAAAACATGGAGAACTTACAGTTCAAGACAGCATCAAATTCCCTGATTCATTGAAGCACCTAACATTAATTAAAAAACGGACCGTTTATGGTGGCGGCGGAATAATGCCTGACGTGTTTGTTCCATTAGACACAACTGAGTACACAGATTACTTTCGTTCGATACTAAACTTAGGCGTATTCAATTCTTTTGGACTTACATACGTAAACCAAAATAGAGAATCATTAAAAAAAGAATACCAAACATTTTCAAATTACACTAAAAAATTCATGTGTGACGATCAGTTTATGATCTCATTTTTCAACTACATAAAAAAGGAACATGCATCCTTAATTTTCAACGAAAAAGAATACAAGATTAGTGAAAATCTTATCAAAACAATGATTAAAAGTTTAATTGCGCAAGACTTATGGGGAAGTAATGAATTTTACATAATCCTAAACACGAAAAACAGTTCGCTTAATGCGGCATTAGAAGTACTTAACAAAAACACATACGAAAAATTAGGTTTGACCAAATAATCGAACTCCAATGCGCCATTTAGTATACTTGATGTTATTTACACTTACCCTTTCGTGTTCAGACAGCTCAAATAGTAAAACATCTCACCCACTTTCAGAGGAAAATGTTAGTGACGCGGAATTAAGAAGGAGGGTGATCTCTTTTGAAAAAAAAGAAAAAGACAAAAAAAACGATATCACATCAATCACACTAGATAAAATTGAACACGATTTTGGAAAGATTCTTACAAACAGCACACATAATTGTGAATTTAAAATTACAAATTCAGGAAAAAAAGTTTTAGTTATTCATCAAGTAAATGCCAGTTGCGGCTGCACAACTCCTGAAAAACCTGAAAAGCCTATCCTACCAGGAGAGTCAGACGTAATAAAAGTATCGTTTAAACCTTCTGTATTACAAAAAAACAAGACTACAAAAACAATTACATTCATCGCGAATACAAAAGAAAAAATCCATGAACTCAAAATCCATGGATATATTTACTAAAAAAAAACTACTATTACTTACATGTTTTACCATTCGTAAAATGAACTCTTGTTATAGTAATATAGACTTTGGTAGCACCTTCAGACCAATTTGTTTCTAGGTCTTTTCCAAATTCACCTGGTTCTATAGGGCTAATTAAATTACCCGAACTCCAAGAGCCAGCTTTTTTACCTTTTGGATCACCAAAATTTGTAAAAAAGTCTGCTTGCCACTCAATAGCATCAACTGCAGATTTTGACTTATTTTGAAATTCAACATAATATCCGATATTTTTCCCGAAAGCAGTTTGAGTGTATGATTTAGCAACATTTAAACCACACTTTCCTTTGCTGGTTTGAGAAAAAAACTGAAACCCAACACTTATAAACAAAACAATTAAACTTTTTTTCATAAAATATATTTTTTTTTAAATTTAATAATTAAATTCAAACTATGGTGAACCTAGCATTTTTAATCAATTTAATGTAAGCCTCATAACAGCTCACCAAATTATTTTTAAAATTTTAATTTCTAAAACACGTTGATTTTTTATCTTTTCGAAGATTTAAGATTTGATTAAACCACACAAATGAAACCAACTTGTTTTCTAGCTATAAAACGATTTAACAATAAATACGCATGATGTATAAAAGAATAACAACCATAGTCATTTTCCTTTTATATACTGGTATTTCTGTTAGCCAAGACACAAAATATCCATTTTATTTATGGGACAAAAAAGACAGTATATCATGTCGGACTTTCAATGATGAAATCAATCTTACTCTTAATGAAAAAGAAATTCTATTTTTAACAAATTTAGCAAGAACTAAACCGTCATTATTTGCCGACACATACCTTAAACAATACCTTGATGAAAATCATTCAACTCAAAACAGCTATACTAAAGGGCTCTATAATCAACTCAAAAAAATGAAATCTTGCAGCGTATTGACTCCTGAAAAATCACTATCCAACATGGCTTATACTCATGCACTAACTTCAGGTAAAAATGGAGAAGTAGGGCATGATCATTATGAACAACGTTTAAAAAAACACACCTCGAATAAATTCATGGCAACTGCAGAAAACTGTAGTTATGGTTTCAATGATCCTAAAATGATTTTTTTTCAGCTACTTATAGATGATCAAGTCCCCTCGTTAGGACATCGCATATCAATTCTTAACAGTGCATATCAATTTATTGGAATATCCATTCAAGTTCACAAAAAATACGAATTTAATTGTGTTATGGAATTTGGTTCCACTCATGGAACCACACGTAAAAAAAACTGGTTTACCTTTTAAAAAAGAAACAATGATGAAAATTTCAATCCTATTTTATTCACTTCTCTTTAGTACGTTATATGCTCAAGAATCTATTCCAAATCTTGAACTTCCTTTTCATAATGAAAAAGAAATCACAAAACACATTGGATACACATTATCCTACAACGAAAATCACGAACAAGCTAACTGGGTAGCTTATCAGCTCACAAAAGAAGAGACCACTAAACGAGTAAATAGAACTAATCGTTTCATTTCAGACCCTGCTATATCATCTGGTTCAGCAGAAAATTCAGACTATCAAGGAAATGGATACGATAGAGGTCACCTCGCTCCTGCCGCTGACATGTCTTGGTCTCAACGCACAATGGATGAATCTTTTTTGTTTAGTAATATGAGTCCGCAAGACCCTGGTTTTAATAGGGGTATCTGGAAAAAATTGGAAGAGTTATGTCGCAGTTGGGCAATTGAAAATAACGCAATATACATTGTTACAGGGCCGGTACTTACAAATAATCTTCCAACAATTGGACAAAATAAAGTGAGCATTCCTTCCTATTACTATAAAATCATACTTGATTACGACGGTACAGAGAAAAAAGCAATCGGATTTATTATGCCAAATAAACCATCAAAAAAGGAATTAGCTAGTTATGCTGTTTCAATTGACAGTATAGAACACCTTACAGGGATTAATTTCTTCCCATTACTAAATGATCTTATTGAAGAACGAATTGAATCAAAATTATGCGTTCAGTGTTGGAGTTTTTCAGTAAAAAACACACCAAAGAAAGAAGTAAATAATACAGAAAAACAAAAAACAAAAAATACGTTGACAAACTCTGTCATTTGTAAAGGAATAACCAAATCAGGGACAAGATGTAAGCATCATACACTGAGTAAAAACGGTTATTGTAAGCAACATGGAGGTTAATAGATTTGAATTTATTTAAATGATGTGATAAAAAAAATGCAATTGAATCCGATGCATTACTTTAATCCAAAATGTTTTTCTGCTTCATCCGCTATAAAACCTCCGATAGCAAGTGAGGCAGTTGCTGCAGGTGACGGAGCATTCAATACATGGATTGAATTACCATGATACTCGATTCTAAAATCATCTCGTGTATCTCCATCCTCTCCTAGTAATAGAGCTCTAACACCAGACCTTCCCGGAACAATATCATTCATCGTTAAACTTGGAATTAGTACTTGTAAGGTTTGCAAAAAGAGTTTTTTTGAAAATGCGCGCCTATATTCATCAATACCATACTTCATATTTTGGAAGAATAATTTCCAAGTTCCTTTATAAGATAGTGCATCAATTGTATCTTTTAAAGAGAAATCAGTTTTACCGTACCCCTCTCTTTTGAATGTAAATACTGCATTTGGCCCACATTCAACATCACCATTTGTCATTCTAGTAAAATGAACTCCTAAAAAAGGAAAAGTAGGATCTGGGACAGGATAAATTAGATTTTTCACTTTACACTTTGCTTCTTCAGTCAACTCGTAATAGTCTCCTCTAAAACCTACCACCTTTTCTTTTAAGCACACACCATCTTTTTTAGCCAGTCGATCCGCTTGAAGTCCAGCACAAAAAACAAGGTTTTTAGCAGCTATATTTCCTTTACTTGTAATGATTGTAGATATAGAATCTCCTTTTTGTATATCGAGTACTTCGTGACTCAGCAATAATTTACTTTCAGGTTGATTAGCCAATGCTATTTCAACCATTTTTTCTGTGGCACCCCTAAAATCAATTATTCCCGTGCAAGGAACCCACAAACCTTCAATTCCCTCAACAAATGGTTCGATTTCTTTTATTTGACTTGATGATATTCTCTCTAAACCTTCCGTGTTATTAGCTTTTCCATTTTCATAAATGGTATTCATATACTTAAGTTCACTTTGCTTTGTCGCTACAACTACTTTACCACAAACATCGTGAGCAACTCCATACTTTTTAGAAAAAGCAACCAATTCATGTCTTCCCAATACACAGTTTTTCGCTTTTAATGAACCTGGCTTATAGTACAACCCAGAGTGAATAACGCCTGAATTATGACCTGTTTGATGGTCTGCCAATAAAGACTCCTTTTCAATTAAAACAATCTTTAATTCTGGATTTCTAGTTTGAAGTTTAAAAAATGTAGCGGCACCAATAATTCCACCACCAATAATTGCAACATCGTATGTCATTCGTTTATTAATTTAAAAATACAAATGTACACAATAGATTTATTTTCGTGTTTAGTTATGCATTTATAGAAAGAAGGAATTCATTTTTAACTTGACTCTCTTCAAAACGACCACTATAAAATGAAGTTATGGTAGTACTATTGACATCTTGAACACCCCTGGAAGAAACACACATGTGTTTAGCATCAACATAAACTGCAACGTCATCCGTGTTAAGAAGTTCTTTAATTTCATTTCCGATTTGCATCGTTAATCGTTCTTGGACTTGAGGTCTTTTCGCAAAATATTGAACAATTCTATTTAGTTTTGATAAACCTATGACTGTTCCATTTGAGATATAAGCCACATGAACTTTACCATAGATAGGTACAAAATGATGTTCACAATTAGAAAAAAAAGTAATGTTTTTCTCTATCAATAATTGATTGTATTGGTATGAATTATTGAATAAAGCAATGTCTGGCTTGTTTGCAGGATTTAGTCCACTAAACACTTCTTTGACATACATTTTTGCTACCCTCAAAGGAGTGCCAGATAAACTATCATCGGACAAATCTAAGCCCAAAGTATTCATAATTTGCTCAAAATGATACGAAATCAAAGCTATTTTCTCATCGTCGCCCATTTCAAAAGCATCTTTACGAAGAGGAGTTTCAGCCGATGAACCAACGTGATTATCACCCATTAGTTCAATTACTTTATGATCCATAAGTATATTATTTAAATCCATAGCTTTTTTTTATTTAATTTTAATATAAATCTTAACAAAATTTCGCCAACAAAGTTTAGTATAATTAAAACAAACATTGAATTTAACAAAGAATACAATACATATTCAGCTCAAAAAACAATAAAAAACAACAGACTACATATATCTCAAATTCAATCTTGAAATTGTTAATAGATTCTAAACCAGATCGCCTGCCTAATCGACAATCTTTCACTATTTTTGCGCGATACAATACCCTATAAAAGAATAATTAAAATGAAAATCCCTTCTAAATACATCGAAGATGCTGTTGAACAATTATCTACACTTCCGGGGATTGGAAAGCGTTCAGCATTGCGACTCGTAATTCAACTACTTCAGCGAACTCCAGAAGAAATAGAACGTTTTTCAGCTTCATTTATTGCAATGAAAAATAACGTGAAAAAATGCACTTCTTGTGGAAATATTTCAGATGCAACTATTTGTTCCATTTGTACAAATCCACAGCGTCACAAAACTGAAATCTGTGTTGTTGAAGACATACGAGATGTAATGGCAATCGAAGATACAGCTTCATTTAAAGGACATTATCATGTGCTCGGAGGAATAATTTCACCCATGGACGGCATTGGGCCTTCAGACTTAAACATACAACCATTGATTGATAAAATAATCGCTGGTGAGGTAATTGAAGTTATTTTCGCTTTAAGTCCAACCATGGAAGGTGACACAACAAACTTCTTTTTATACAAGAAAATAAAACCCTACAACATCACCTTAACAACGCTTTCAAGAGGTGTCTCTGTTGGATCTGAACTTCACTATACAGATGGATTAACTCTTGGCAGGTCTTTACTAAATAGAACACCGTTTACATTAGAAGGACATCTATAATCACATTTACTCTCGTTAGGTATAAAAAGGGAGGATAGCGTAAAATCAATTATTTCTTTTTAACCAACCTTTTTTATAAAACACAAACAAAAGTAGAGATGCTATTATGAGCATAATGACTACAATAAAAAAATAGCCATATTTCATTTTTAATTCAGGCATGTATTGAAAATTCATCCCATAAACACCAACAATAAATGTAAGTGGAATAAAAATGACACTTATAACGGTTAGCACCTTCATTACTTCATTCATTCGTTGACCTTGAACAGCAAAATAAAGACTGGATAATCCATCCAAAATTTGAATATTAGCTTCAATTTCATCCAAAACTTCAGAGCAATTGTCTTTTATTTCGGAAAAATAATAATGATTATCTGATTCAATCAACGGATTATTTATTTTTTCTAATTGCGAAGCAATGTCTTTCAAAGGATAAACAATTTTACGAAGCTCAATTAGTTTTCTTTTTTGATTGCCAACCTTTTTTAAAATGAGACTATTTAAATTTGTAGGCAACTTTATTTCAATATCATCGATCACAAGGCAAATGTCATCTAAAACCTCAAAATAATTATCGGTTATGCTTTCCAGCATCCTAAACACCAAAAAATCAGCTTTTTTATACCTGATCTTACCTCTCTTTTTATCAATTCTGTCACGCACATCCTCAAAATGCGCAGCCGATTTATCTTGAAATGAGATTAAAAAATTATTACCCAAAACAAAGGATATTTTTTCCTTATCTAAAAAAGGAGAGTTCTTATCTAAAGATAAGGCAGAAAAAACAGTAAAAAACAAATAGGTTGGGTATTCTTCCAGTTTTGGCCGTTTAGAAGTCTTATACAAATCTTCAATGGTGAGCACATCGATATTTAATCGAACTGATAATTGTTGAATCATTGGTCTATCAGACACTGTATGATAATTTAACCATTGAACAACAGAAGCATCATATCCACCTGATAAAAAATGAGTTGAAAAGTATCCAGAATCGCCAGACTTAACTTCGCAGATATCTTTATTGTACTTATACAATTGACATGAATCTATTAAACCATTTTCATTCTTCATCTCTCATCAACCGAGTTAATTCATACATTGCAAACTTATTCCCCCTACTATAAAAAGCTTTTTTAACGCGCGCCTTCTCTTGACTTGTTAAATGCCAAGACAATGAAATTCTCTTTTTTTGTTCTTCCAATAAATTAAATGACACATAATTTACTTTGAACCCTAGGTTATTTGTACCCACCTTCAGTAATAATTCTTGATCATAATCCTGTGTACGTGGGAAATTGTTATACATATTTCCGAAAGGGAGTCTAAATTTCTCCAACAAAGAAACAGTCTTAACAACGTCACCACGCAACAATTTCTTAGTATCCCGAACCTGAACAATGATCACACCACTCGTATTCTTTTTTAGCCATGTTCTCATAGAATATAAAAACTCCATTGAAATCTTACCTCCATAATTATCCCTTAATCCCGCATCCATAATATGCATATCAGGCTGACATGGCATTGACACCATAGGCAGAACAAAAGGAAATGTAGCATTCATTCTCAAAACAGAACTAAACCTTAAACTATCAATCGAATTATCTTTAAAAAAAGAACGGAAATCGATATTTTCGAATGAATTAATTAATCCATTCGAAATAGTATTTGCTTTACCCTTACACATAAAAGCTAAAGAATGGCAAGAAATCAATAACCTTCGACCATTATCAATCACAGTAGGGGTAAAAATCATGGTTGGAATATCTGCTTTTTTCTCCAACTTACTATAGTAAGAAAGAGGAACATCGAGCGCATGATTTGTATTTGAATGTAACTGTTGTTCAAAAGCATATCCCCTATCTTTTGAATATGTTTGTCCAAGAAACTTAAAATCACCCCTAAAAAACAAATCATTAGAATACGCAGAAAAAATCAATTTATTCAATAAATCTTTCCCAATATCTTGTTGACAAAGATCAGACCTTAAAATACCCTTATTTTTAAACTTGTCATTAAAATACAAAGCTCTAAAATAAGAAGCACCAATCATACCTCCAGAAGCACCCGTAATTAAATGAACATGCTTCATAAACGAATCCGGCATTTTTTTATAGACTTGATGGAGCACTGAAAATGTCCACATAGCACTTCGAGAACCACCACCTGTAGTAGAAATAATAATCAATTTCGGTTTCTTTTTTCCCGTCTTAGTTCTCCAACTTTCTAACACCTTGAGGTAATCATCTTTTGAAGTTGAAATCTGTTTATCCTCTAAATTTCTTTCGGTTATATTCTCAACGTTAAATGGGACCAATTTCGATTCATCATAATTCAATCCGTAGGCATAACTTTTATATTGAAACACATTGTAATTTATACTCATGTAATTCATTGCCAAAATAATTACAATTAGAACAATATTAGTCCAATACCCAAACCAAGACCTAAAAGCACTATACAGCATGAGTATAATTGTAAGAAACAATACAAAACTCATCGCTGCAGGAACTTCAAAAATGGGTGTATCTCTCAAAACTCCAAGAAGGACAAAAGAAAGTATTGTTACAATTTCAAAAAAAGAAGAGTTAATCCGAGTTTTTGCAAGCACCTTATTAAGTAGCTCTTTATCATAATGATTGATCGACCTCGATTTTCGCCAAGAAAACAAAGAGCTCATATAGATATACTCACGGTCTTTTTGGTACTTAAAATAGGTTGACCAATCGATTTTGGGGTGAATGAATGAATTTTTAATATCTTCTATTTCAAGCTCTTTTTTAAGAACACCTAAAATTTTAAAAACATTCCTATTCACTGGAAAAAAATAAAGCAGTGTTATTATCTGAAACAAAAGAAAACCAATGATATAAGCCAAAATATAAATTAAAACCTCAATTGAGTCAGCAAATTCTTCAGTACGTTGAAAAGCAACAAACCTGTAAATAAAATAACAATTAAACACAAATGGTATTAAGGCATTATTCAAAGAAAATTGTATAAAAGGCCTAGATAATGTAGCTAAAAAAGGGTATTTTCTACCCAATTTCATATAGCTATATGTATTAAAAGCGGTTGTAAATCCACCAAAAGAAAAACCAACAAACATGAATGACAAATACCCAATTTCACCATGATATTCCGGAGAATAGAACAAAAAAGGGATTCCATAAGCGTAACCTATTCCATCAGAAATAATTAGAAAGAAGATAATCCAAAAAAACAAAGCAAAGAGATTGTATTTCAAATGACCAAAAATCAATTGAATAGGAAAAAACACTCTTAAAAAATTAAACCATTTTGAAAACATTCTAAGCACTCTTTTTTTTTAAATATAATAATAAAATTTACACTTTCAACTTTCTGAGCCAACCTTCACTGAACATTGAAGTAATAAGATTGCACGTAAATATGAAAAAAACTTTTTCATCACACAATGCCATGAAAAAACAAAATTGATGCATCTTATTAGATTATAAATCAATCCTAATTTATACCAAACATAACGCAAAAAGAATATCCTAATAAAAAAAATGAAGATAGAATGAAACTTAAAAAAAAACTCAGGTCTTTCGTTAGCAATAAAGTAACATTAACTATGGCTCTAATTGTTTTTCAAACCACTTCCACAGCACATCATTAGGAACCGAAGCCGTTACTTGAATACGTTCTTTTGTAGTAGGATGACTAAAAACAAGTGACCTAGCGTGTAAATGAATTGACCCGTCTGGATTCGAACGCTTTGCACCGTATTTTAAATCCCCCTTAATAATACTCCCAACAGAAGCCAATTGTACTCGAATTTGATGATGCCTTCCCGTCTCTAATCGAACCTCTAACAAATGATATTTATCCGAAGAAAATAAGGTATTATAATTCAAAACTGCTTTTTTAGCTCCTTTTGAGGCATCGGATTGAATATAGGATTTATTTTGTTTTTCATTTTTCAATAAAAAATGCTCTAACCTAGAAGCCGGTTTTATTGGCTTATTTTCTACAACAGCCCAATATGTTTTTTCAGTTTCATGAGATTTAAATTGCTCATTCATCCTAGACAAAGCCTTACTTGTTTTTGCAAAAAGCACAACACCACTGGTTGGCCTATCTAAGCGATGCACAACTCCACAAAAAACATTTCCCGTTTTTTGATACTTTTCTTTTAAAAATAGTTTGATTTTATCCGGCAATGTTTCATCGCCTGTTTTATCACCTTGAACAATATCAGAAGGAGATTTATTAACTACAATTAAATGATTATCTTCATAAATCACATAAACACCAAACTTCTGTTCTAACTCCTTGCTCATCCCTTAAAAAAAAGTAACCATTAAATTAGATAAGCTAAGCATCTAAAACTTACTAATAATTGATAAATATCTTTCAACTAATATCTCAATACTGTTCTGATTCATTTGGAAAATCTCCCGATTTAACATCTGAAATATAGGATTGAAACGAACTATACATTTGATCGTAAAGGTTGTTGTATTTTCTTAAAAAACGAGGACTAAATTCATTATTAATCCCTAACATATCGTGAACTACTAGCACCTGTCCGTCCACTCCATTTCCAGCACCAATACCAATAATCGGAATCAAAACAGATTGAGCTACTCGAGTCGCAAGGGAAGCAGGAATCTTTTCTACAACGATTGCGAAACAACCCGCTTCTTCCAATAATTTAGCATCGTGAATTAATCTATTTGCCTCTTCTTCTTCTTTAGCTCGAACAACGTAAGTGCCAAATTTATAGATAGATTGGGGGGTTAAACCTAAGTGTCCCATTACAGGAATGCCAGCAGTTAAAATTCGCTTAACAGAATCTAAAATCTCCTCTCCACCTTCCATCTTTACAGCATGCCCACCCGTCTCCTTCATGATTCGAATCGCATTTGATAAAGCCTCTTTTGAGTTACCTTGATATGAACCGAAAGGCATATCGACTACCACTAAAGCACGCTCTACAGCCCTAACAACCGATGAAGCATGATATATCATTTGATCTAGTGTAATCGGAAGTGTAGTCTCATGCCCAGCCATTACATTAGAAGCAGAATCTCCAACTAAAATAACATCAATACCCGAAGCATCGATTATTCTAGCCATAGAATAATCATACCCTGTTAGCATTGCAATTTTGTCTCCACGCAACTTCATTTCCTGAAGTATATGCGTAGTCACTTTTTTAATGTTTTTATGTACCGACATTTTTAAAATAAAATAATATGTAAAAATAAGTATTTTATTCCCTCACAATTTAGGAAGTTTACACAAAATAAAAAAGCTCCAACAACAGATACGAAGGTATTAAAGATTTTACCTGTAAATTAACAGTAAGCGAATGAAACCCATTTTTTTTTTCGTAAAATGAATAGGAGGATAATTAGAAATCTAATACTAAATAAACGGATAAAGCGAATGATTAAAACGAAATTAAAGTGTTTTCAATTCACTAACTAAATCAGTCAATGCTTTTTTAGCATCGCCAAAGAACATAGAGGTTTTCGGATCATAAAACAATAAATTATCAATACCAGCGTACCCCGCATTCATAGAACGTTTATTAATAATTACATTTTTAGCTTTATAAACTTCAAGGATAGGCATTCCATAAATAGGAGAAGAAGGATCTGATTTCGCAGCAGGATTCACAACATCATTTGCACCTACAATCAAGACAACATCAGTTTGATCAAACTCAGAATTAATTTCATCCATTTCAACCATTTTACCATAATCCACATTAGATTCAGCAAGTAACACATTCATGTGTCCTGGCATCCTTCCAGCCACAGGATGTATTGCATACTTTACCTCCACCCCTCTTTCCTCTAGCAATAACTCCAATTCATGAATAACATGTTGGGCTTGCGCTACAGCCAAACCGTAACCGGGAACAATAACAACACGTTTAGAATAATTCATCAATATAGAAAGATCCGATACCTGAATGTCTTTAACCGTTTTCACCTCACCATCACCACCACCAGAAACATCACCACCACCAAAAGCTGAAAATATTACACTACTCAAAGGGCGATTCATTGCTTTGCACATTACCAAAGTAAGCAGCGTACCCGCAGAACCAACCAAAATACCACCAGTCAACATAATTTTATTATCATACAAGAAACCTCCAAAAGCAGCAGCCAAACCTGTAAAAGAATTCAATAATGAAATTACAACAGGCATGTCAGCGCCACCAATGGGAATTGTAAACAACACACCGTAAACAAGCGCTGCACTAAACAATAAATAAGCAAGCATCATATCTCCTCCATTGATTGCAACAAAAGCACCAAAAGAAAAAACAGAAATCATAACTATAGTGTTTAAAATATTATACTTTGGTAAGCGAATCGGCTTATTCATTGTCCCATTTAATTTCAAATAAGCAATTACACTTCCAGAAAAAGAAATAGAACCAATTATCAATCCTGCAATAACAGCAATCATTGTTCCAGTAGGAGCAATTTCTCCACTTTTATAAATATGATTTAACTCAATTAAAGAAATCAACGCAGCGCAAGCTCCTCCCATACCATTAAACATAGACACCAACTCCGGCATTTTAGTCATTTGTACTTTTTTAGCCGTCATCCAACCAATAATAGTACCGATTGCAATCGCAAGAAAAATCATACCATAAACAAGGGGAGAAACGATATTATTATGTAAAAAAATGGTCCCAAAAATGGCAAGAACCATTCCAAAAGCACCGATTAAGTTTCCATTTCGAGCAGTTTTTGCATTTCCCATCATTTTAAGCCCTAGAATAAAGGTAATAGAGCCTATTAAGTAGCAAATCTCTAACATATTTTCTTTCATATCATTTTGTATTTAATGGTTAATACCCTTCATTAAAAGTATAAATAAATCACTTTTTATTTTTAAACATTTCAAGCATACGATCGGTAACAACAAAACCTCCAACAACATTTAAAGTTCCTAAAATAACAGCCAAAAATCCTAAAATAAATGCTAAATAATTAGACGTATCCACTTCTAGCATTACATGAATGGCACCTACAATCACAACACCATGTATTGCATTTGCACCACTCATTAAAGGGGTGTGCAACACACTAGGAACACCACCAATAACTTCAATTCCAACAAAAACAGATAATATAACGAAATAAAAAATTTCTTTATTATCTCCAAAAAAAGCAAGTATTGTATTTAAAACTTCCATAGTGAAAAATATAAAATAAATAAATATGTTATGTACTCAAAATACTATTTAACTAGACTCGAATGAACGACAAGCCCATTATGCGTAATCAGCGACCCCTTGGTTATCTCTTCTTCCATCTCCCACTTAAACCCATCCTTATCGGCTAAATGCAACAATAAAGTTTGTATATTTTTAGCATACAAATCACTCGCATTCATTGGCAACAAAGAAGGTATATTCCCCTCCCCAATAATGGTAACACCTTCATATTGAACCGTGTTGTTCAATTGACTTCCAACAACATTCCCCCCCTGCTCAACAGCCATATCAACAATTACAGAACCAAAACGCATACTCTTAACCATCTCCTCAGTAACTAATACAGGAGCTTTCCTGCCAGGAATTAGCGCAGTAGTAATTACTACATCAGCATCTTTGACGTGTTTAGACACTAATTCCTGCTGTGCCTTTAGAAATTCGGGCGAAAGCTCTTTTACGTAACCACCTTCGATCTTGATCGATTCATCTCCTTTTACTTCAATAAACTTACCACCTAGGGATTGGACTTGCTCCTTCGTTTCAGGTCGAATATCACTGACTTCAACCACAGCTCCCAAACGCTTAGCTGTAGCAATCGCCTGTAAACCAGCAACACCAGCGCCAAATATGACTACTTTTACCGGTCTAATAGTTCCTGCAGCAGTAGTCATCATCGGGAAAATCTTTCCTAATGCATCAGCAGCCATAATCACAGCCTTGTAACCAGCAAGATTGGCCTGAGAAGATAGAGCATCCATTTTTTGAGCCCTTGAAATACGAGGAACAGCATCCATAGAAAAAGAGGAAATACCCGCATTTTTGCAAGCATCAACTAGCAAAGGATTTGTTGCAGCAAGCATAAATGAAATAAGAACAGCTTCTTTTTTCATCAGTTTTAATTCATCAACAGATGGAGCGTTCACTTTTAACACAACATCTGCCATACCGTAAAGCTGAACAACATCTGAAACAACAGTAGCACCTGCATTTTGATAGAATTCGTTAGAAAAAAAAGAATTGACACCAGCATTGTGCTCTATAAAAATCTCAAATCCTTTCGATATTAAATCTTTAACTACGTCTGGAGTCAACGCAACTCTATTTTCACGTAACTTGGTTTCTTTAGGTACAGCTATTTTCATCTGGAAATAGGATTAAATAAAAATATTCTTTTGTCTAATCTAATGTTTTTTTTTTTAGAATTCAATCAAAATGAATCAAAATACGAAGGAAATTCTTTAAAAACCTCCTATTTAGAACAATTTTAAAAAATTAAAACAGAGCGATAGAATAAAATAACAGACCGTATTAATATAACTGAATAAATATCAGTAACTTACAAACACCTCTTTTTAAACAGAAAAAAACAGAAAAAATACATCCCTTTTTTTAGTAAAATTAAAATTACATATTCAAACTCAAACGAACCAAAAAGTTTCTTCCAGCTTGTGGGTAATAGAAATTCTCATCTTGACGTACACCAGATGAAGTAGAACCCCACGTATATCCATTGTTCACATACTGTTTATCAAAGATATTATTAACCAATACACCAATTTTAATATCACTCATTCCAAATTTCGCGAAGGAATAATTAACTCCAAGGTTTGAATAGGTGTATGCATTGATTTTACGATCATTACTCGAAGTATTGTCTAAGTATTGTTTACCAACATGCTTGGTTGTGAACGTTACTTCTAAATTCTTAACTGGCTCATAGATAAAAATCAAAGCCGCAATCGCATTTGGTGAAAAGGCAATGTCCGTATTTTTATGTGCGATTTCAGTTTGTGAATAATTATCAACAGCATCGTATGCATCTAAATATTCTGTAAATGATGCAATTTTATTTTGACTTAAGGTTAAATTCCCTAATACGTTTAATTTACTAAACACCTTAGCTCCAGCTTCTAACTCTAAACCCGCACGGTAACTTTTCTTTACATTCACACGTGTATAACTTCCAACATCATTGATTTTTCCGGTCAACACCAATTGGTTGTTATAATCCATGAAATAACCATTCACAGCAGTAAAGAAACGGTTGTTTTTGAATTTATACCCAAACTCATAATCAAACAATTGTTCAAACGAAGGCCTAGAACTCACCTTAGATTCTATAAAATCCTTACGCACTGGCTCTCTATGTCCAACGCTCCAAGAAGCATACACCTTATTTTTAGCATCGATTGCATAGGTAAGCCCAACTTTTGGATTGAAAAACCTGAAATTAGCTGTTTGCATTTGCGCTGACGCTTCTTCTACATATTTGTATTGGATCACACGGTATTGTGCATCTGCGAATAAAGACCATTTCCTGATGTCATAACTCGCTTTAAAAAAATTATTTACCTCTGCTTTATTCGCATAATCCGAATAATAACGATCTCCTAGGTTTCCATTAAAAGCAAATTTCGCCCAAATAACTTCTCTAAAATGCCCACCTTCATAGACATTCGCAGATCCACCAAAAGTCAATTTCAATCCTTTTTCAGTATCGTGCGACAAAGAATAAACGGTTCCATAGAAATGATTATCTAACCATCGACGACGAATGATGTCACTTGTCTTAATGGTATCAGTTCCAATTTTAACATCTGCTAAACCATAATTAGATAATTTATCATCTGTTTGATATTCTTCATAATAACCAGCTCCTCTTGTATAATGTGCTGCAATATTAAAAACCGTTTTTGGAGAAAGCGTATGCGTTAAATACAACTGATAATGAGACTGTTTGTAATTATCTTCTTGATTTTTATACGTGTAAAAATTATACGTCCTACCTGAATTCAATAAATTCGCACGGTCTGCATCTGATAGGTAATTACGATCTGCATATGCGTTTTGTGCTGAAGCATCTCCAAACAACTTAGACTCAGGTGTCCCATACCAAGACTGATACGTTCGTTCATGTCCTGAAAAAATATTGGCACGTAAAATCGATTTTTCACCAACATAAGCACCTGAAATATAATAGGATTTCAAATTAGAGGAAGCTCGATCGATGTATCCATTGGATAAAATATTAGACAAACGCACATCCAAGGTATATTTAGAATTAATCAATCCTGTACCTGCTTTTATCGTATTTCGAATGGTTCCAAATGAACCACCCGCATTATCTAAACTCATGTACGATTTTTGACGAATATCATCCGTTTTAATATTGATACTTGCTCCAAAAGCAGCAGCACCATTCGTAGATGATCCAACACCACGTTGAATTTGAATATTCTCTGTAGAAGAAGTTAAATCTGGCATATTCACCCAATATACATCGTGCGATTCAGCATCGTTTATAGGGATACCATTGATTGTGACATTTGTTCGTGATGGATCTGTTCCACGAATTCGAATCCCTGTATAACCAATCCCTGTTCCTGCATCAGAGGTTGAAACTGCCGAAGGAGTCGTTTCTAACAATATTGGTAAATCTTGACCAAAGTTATTTCTCTGCAATTGTTTTTTGTCGAGATTAGTAAACGAAGTCGGTGATTTATCACCTGAACGAGTTGCTATAATAGTAACATCTTCAAGTTGTTTTGATTTTAAAAACAGTTGTACCAAAAGTGAGGTATCACTTGTAGTCAGTCTAAAATACTGAACTTTTAGATCAAATCCTGGAGCAAAAAACTCAAGCTGTTTTTCACCAAGCATTATGTTATCTAATGAAAAACTACCATCTGAATTCACGTCAACTTTTTTTTCATCAGGACGAACAAGAACCGTAGCACCTAAAATTTTGTCTTCCGACATAGAGAAAAATTTTCCGTTGATTTTTGCCTGAGAATACAGACACGTCGGAGAAAACATAAGCGTTGCAAAGCAACATTTAAAAAAGATTTTTTTCATTGTTAAAAATAAATTTAACAAGAAAAGGGGTTAATTCTTGTGAATATGAATATAGAACTAACTCGGACACCTCCCTTCGCAAGCATTATCTTGATCAGGTCAATGGGTATAATCTCAGCTTTTTACAGCACCCCTTAGAGACAGCCTCAAATTTATCGAAATTTATTTCTGATTTACAAGGATTATTTTGTGTTTTTTATAATTACTTTTTCAACTTGTCTCAAACGTTCTTCTAATGAACCTTTTACAATCGTAAAGTTTTTTGTTTTTGCTTGTATCAATTCCAAATACAAAGCAAAAAGTTCTTCCCTACATTCAGGATGTTCACGCAACGGATCTTCTTCCCAAGGGATATCGGTATCGCATAAAAATAGATGATCGAAGGTTTCTTCTTGGTATAATTGTTCTATCACCTGACTCACTCTTCTGTACTTAAACTGCGCCCAAACCTTCATTACCGTCATATCAGTATCGGAAACAATTAATCGATTTTCAGCCGCTAAATGACTAACTAAATGCGAATATTGACCTTGAGCAATGGTGTCTAAATCTCCTTCTTCATAAAAGCCATTCGTTTTCTCCAAAAAGCTTCTTGAAAATTCAGGGACATATACTCCATCAAACGTTTCAGCTACCAACATCGATAGTGATGTTTTTCCTGTAGATTCAGGTCCTGTAAGTGCAATTTTAAAGCTCATATACTTAATTGATAACTACGTTTCCATCGCATAAGCGCGACTACAGCCATAATGGTATAAACCACATACAAAATCGAAGTAATATAAAGACCCCTTGAATAAAACAAAGGAATACAAATAATATCGATCACTATCCAATACCACCAATTTTCCACCACTTTTTGCGCGACTAGATAGGTTGCAAAAAGACTGAATAAGGTGACTAGAGCGTCAATATAAGGAGCTGCTTGACTTGTAAATAAATTCATTAAAAAACCTAATCCCAAAGCTAAAACAACGATAATTCCAATTGCGACTAAATGAAAACTGAGCGTTTTAACAGTCAATTTATTTTCTCTATCCAAGCGATTCCATGTAATCCAACCATAAACAGCAGCAAAAACATAAACTATTTGTAAAAATGAATCTAGGTATAAATTACTTTTGAAGCACAAATAAACATAAATAGCAGAACTGCCAAATGCAAAAAACCATGCCTCTTTCTTTTGGTAAGCCGCTAATAAAACATATATCACACTGCAAAAAAACGCGACCCATTCGTAAATTGATGTTTGTAATATCAAGTAAAGCATATCTGTTTTATTTACAAACCTACAATTTTATTCTTATTTCAAGGGGATACGTTTTTCATTTTAGAATTATTTACACTTTACTATTTGATTCGAATGAATTTATTCCAATTAAAAAATTTAAATGTAGACACTCTATTTTTCTATCTTAAAACCAATTATGACACACACCTAAACAAAAGTGCTTAACATTAATTTATTCCAATCGTCTTCATTGGGTACATGAAATCCTTTTGGAGCTAAGTTTCGTGGGTCAGTAATCGCATACCAATTGTAGAGCTTCCCTGTACGACTTCCGTTTTTATGATCATTGAGAAAAAAAACACCACGCTGGTTTTTTTGTCTTAGCGGCTTGTTCCCATTCGGTAATGGTTTTCGCATGAAAAATGGAGTCTCCGTTTCTAAATGTTGTAACATCTAATTTTTTTGTCATCCATGCTTGTGAACCGATTTTTACTGTAGGGATTTCTCCGGTTGCAACTGTTAAGGGTTTTGAAGTTTCAGTCTCCTTTTTGGAAGGAGAGGTTTGAGAATTGTTTTGACCATGGCTTATTAAATAAAAAGGTATCGTTAGGGCAAACAATTTTAATCTTAACATTGGTTACAATTAAATGATTTTTAAAGTTAGCGTTAATAGTACGCTGTAAAATTAATGAGGCAGTTATTTTTTAACGAAAGTATTTTGATAACTCGTTGGACTATTTCTATGTGATTGAATCGTTGTCTTAATTGTTTCAACTTTTCAAAATAATTTGTTACTTCGTATTTTATAGTTAAGAAATGGAAAAGCTACCAAAAATTGAATTTAAACTTACAAAACTTGAAAAGTTCCTTGAAATAATGGGCTATCTTACTTTAGCAGCACTTTGGTTGAGTGTAATAATAAATTACTTTGATTTACCAGATCAAATTCCAATTCATTTTAATGGAGTAGGGAAAGCAGACGATTATAGAGGTAAGAATTCAATTTTTATTTTTCCAATCATCTGTACGTTTTTATTTCTGGTAGTTTCGCTAAGAGGAAATAATCCTGAAGATTTTATTTATAAAGTAAAAATTACCGAAGAGAACAGGGATGCTCTTTATCGTAACCAACTTAATTTCGTAAGAGTTTCTAAGATTATGGTTTCGAGTTTGTTTTTACTTATTTCAATGAAAACAACCCAGCTTTCAAAAAGTGGTTCTGAAGAACTAGGCATAGGATTTTTATTGCTTTGTGCAGCTATTATTTTGCTTCCAGTAGGATATTTTACGTACAAGTCGTACAAATTAAAACAATAATTAATATTTACCGATAGTTTTCAATTAAACTCAATTTTTATGTCAAAATCTACTTGTTTCAAATTTCTTTTTTTCAACTTAAATGTTGCTTTATTGTTTTTTACTTTGTCATCTTTTTATCGATTGGAATTAAATAGAGGAAAAAGAGAAGTTGTATGTTCCTTAAATGGCTCTAATTTACAATCGGATAAAAATTATTTGTTAGGTGAATGGAAAGGGACACTAAGAAATAAAAATTTAGTTCTTGTCATTGAAAGTATAAAAGGGGATAATGTGATTGGTTACAACATAGTAGGAAACAATAGAAGAAAATTAAAAGGAAAGATTTTCGAACATGATGGCGGGGGTGAGTGTAATGGTGATGGCACGTCTTTCAGGTTGGTATTATCTGAACCAGGCGATGATAAATGGGATGGTGTGTTTAAATTGGTATTGCAATCTTGTCCTGATCATGATACTAACGGGGGGGTTATTGAGGGTGGATCTATTTTTTATTCTGGTGTAGGTGTATGGAAGTCAAATAACGGAAAATTGAGTGGTGATATACTTTTATCAAAGTAACAAAGAGAAAAAGAGAATCACTAATTTCAATGATTTAAGTTATTGAAGATAACTCTTTGATAATGTTTAAACAAAAGTTTTATACCAAATTATCCCATTCTTCTTGAGAACTCGTTGCGTAAAATTCATTAGTAGCGATGAGGTCTTGGATTAACAATAATTCAGGGTATTGAATAGCCGTTGTTTTTGAATGGGTAACTTTTGAACCAATTAATTTAATTTCTTCAAAGTTTTTCGCATCAATTATTTTTTAAAAAACTTTGTTATTGATCAGTTTTCGATAGATTGGAAATTTCATGGAATAGTGTTGAATTCAATGATGTAACCTGTGTATTTTCTTAAATTTGTAAACTCGCTGGTCGTTGAATAATAAGTATTGACCTTTGATACCACTTAATTCTCCTTCAATTAGTGCTTCTTTTTCAAGAGAAATACTCTTTATTTTTGTTGCGAAAGTAGTGACGGGAAATTCTAGTTCGAGAATGGTATCGTCCTCAGTGAAGTATTGGGTTAAATCTTCTGGTAGAACTTCTTCTAAACTCCATTTTTCGTTGATTAAATCTATGGAAGGATCAATCTCATTTTTGAGCATTTTTTGCCAATTTGTTTTGTCAGTGAAATGCTCTTTAAGTGCTACCTCTAATACTCCCGCTAAATAACGATTGGGTGTTTCAGCTACTTTAATGACTTGATGGGCTCCTTGGTCGATCCATCTTGTTGGGATTTGAGTGGATCGTGTGACACCTACTTTTGTGCTGTCGGTTGAAACAAGGTATTCAAGGCAAAAGACTTAAGGCTGGATGGGAAAACAGCTACCTTTTGAGGATTTTAAATGTAAAAGTGTGAGTTTGCCCTGTTTTTTTAACGCACTATAATAGCCGCATATTTCAAGAATTGTTTAATTTTAAGAAATGAAACCGATTAAGCTTCAAATAATACCTACCGATATACTCAATTCTTATTTAGAGCAGGTTCCGAACCATTTACAACAAACTTTTAATACACTTAAAGAGGCTGAAATCTCAACAAATACATTTAGTTTTTACATTTCTGTTGCTTCGGTATATAGTAGTAAAATCGAAGGTGAAGACATTGAATTAGATAGTTACATTAAACACAAAAAGTTTGGAGTTGAATTTTTACCCGATTACACAAAAAAAATAGACGACTTATACAATGCGTATCTTTTCGCAAAAGACTCCGCATTAAACAAAAAAAACACGGCTGAAGCACATCGTTTACTCAGTAAAAACTTAATCAGCACACATCAACAAGGAAAGTATCGAACTCAAAACATGTATGTTACGACATCAGATGGTAGAATAGAATATGTAGCTGCCACTCCTCAACTTGTCGAAACTGAAATGGATAAATTTTACGAAGATTTAGAGATCCTTCTCAATACAGAACTTAGCATGGAAGAAACGTTTTATTTTGCTGCAATGATTCATTTAGTTTTTGTTAAAATCCACCCTTGGAATGATGGGAATGGCAGAAGCGCACGCTTGTATGAAAAATGGTTTTTAGCTCAAAAATTGGGAGAAAAAGCATGGTTTCTTCAAAGTGAAAAAATGTACTATAACTTCCACCAAACGTATTATACAAACATTCGAAAATTAGGATTAGAATACCCATCGTTGGACTTTTCAGCATCCATTTCGTTTTTACTGATGTTACCGAAGGCGCTGGAGATAAGTAAATAAGCATGATGAGCGAATAGTATTCGAGCGTTTAATAATTAAATTAATAAAACGAAATAATAATTAGAATAAAGATTAATACATGCAAATCTTCCTTGATTTTGACGGCACAGTTGTCGAACATTACTACCCTTTAATCGGTGCATACAACCCAGGTGCTAAAGAAGTAATAGCTCGTTTACAAAAAGCAGGTCACGAAGTAATCTTAAACACCTATCGCGTTGAAATCGAGGATGAATCACTAAAACAAGCACTATTATATTTGTACACATTGGATTTACCAATTGCATTCACTCAAAAAACGAAAGCGAAAATGAATCCATCACCTTGGAATCTCGAAGAAGCAATTAAAACTGGAAAACTCTTCATAGACGACATCGCAACAGGTATTCTTTTAATCGATGCACCTATTTCAGGTGGTAAAATGGTGGATTGGAAGAAAATCGAACGCGAATTAGAAACCTATAAATTAATTTAAAACATAATCACATGAACGTATTTTTAAGAAACATATTTATTATTACTCTCTATATTGCTGGGTGTACAAATTCTTCGAAAAAAGAGAGTGTAAAGAAAAATACTGTCAAAACGTTTTCAAAGCAAAAAAAGCAAGTTAAAACTAAAGAAGATGAACCTATTTACATGGAATACTTAGAAAACGACCAAGTAGTTATTGAAGCTTCTTTATATCGAAAAATAATAAAAAATGAGTTGTCTGAGATACCAAAATTCAGCAAAATGTATCCAGATTCACTCTATTTCAAAAAAGCATTTAACACCCTTGAATATGGTTCAGAACAAGGACAAGATTACTTTTACCAAATCTATGCACGCTATCTTTCTTTGCATGAAAACAAGGGAATTCCGAAACAACAAATGGATGAACTAGAAACAATTTATTATAGTATAAATGTATTTATATCCGAATATGTTGGATATGGCTCCGGCCATTACCATATGATTCAACGTATTCCTGCCTATGTCAATTATGATTTTCTTTCTTACGATCGTAAAATTCATCAACAACATGCTAACCCAAAAGAAAAAAAGGAATTCTTAGATTTCATCAGACGAAACATACCTAAAGATAGAGAATTCATCTTATCTTCGATTATTGATGATTTAGAAAAAAAAATTACTGCAGAATTTCAATTAACCAAAGTCAAAGCGTTTACAAAGAAACGATTCGGTCATCTATTTCACTAAATATTATGAAAAATTTATCTTATTTACTCTTTTTTACAATTTTCATTGTTTCTTGTAAACCTAAATTCCCCTTAGATACGGAATATAAAACACATGTAACAAAAGTTTATTATGACACAAAACCTGAAAAAGTAGAAGCGTTCAAACACAACGGAAAATACATTAATCCCTTATTAATTGGACAATTCATGCATTGGATGTCTGATAAATTTCCGTATTTTAGAGAGTTAGATTTAACCGCTTCGGATGAATCCAATCGATTTTATTTGAATTCTGACCCTGTGATTGTTCAACACAAAACAGATCCTACAATCGAATATTATTGTTTCACACCTGCGAATTCAGAGGATGAAATGAATAACGAGCATGATTTTACATCTTGTGAATACCGATATTTAGGAACACTAGCTAATGGAGTACAAGTGGTGTATTATTATGAAAATTCTTATGGCAGTTTTAATCCAGATGGTTTGTTTGGCTTTAAGTTTACCAAAGAAAAAGTCAAAGGAGATAAAGGTTATCACATATTTATGAAGCTTGTCAATAGCGTTGGCATCAACCAAAATGTGAAATTTCAAATGGATGAAGAGCATAATCGTGTTTTGGTTATCCCTCAATCCAACTTAGCTGATGCAGATTTTAGCGACAAAACAGCTAAGCCATATTGGGTAAATTTCAACTAAATGTAACCGTTTAAATAAAGTCTTATGAAAAAAAATCTTCGATCTTATCCTTACTTTTTTTTGTGTTTTAGAGTATATAAGCGAGTAACTCTTTAATCAATATGGAAAATTAAATTATTTTTTATCAAAGTGAAACAGGAAATATAACACTAAACGTTACCTATTACAACGAAAATTTTTGGCTTACACAGAAAAACATTGCTCAACTTTTCGGAGTAGAGGTTCATGCAATAAGTAAACATCTAGCCAATATTTATAAAAGCAATGAATTACAAAAAGAAGCAACTATTTCCATTTTGGAAACAATTCAATTTGAAGGAACGAGAAATGTAAAACGTAAGGTAGAATTTTACAACCTCGATGCAATCATTGCAGTCGGTTATCGAGTAAATTCCAAACAAGCAACGCAATTCAGGATTTGGGCAACCAACACACTGAAAGAATTTATTATAAAGGGTTTTGTGTTGAATGATGAAATCTCGTAATTATTGGATAAGCTCAATCTTATGCCAGAATTTGAAGGCGAGTTCTAAGTATAAACTACCCATTATTTCGACGAACAAGCACCGATTACTTTTCAATTTTTTTATACGAAGCTACGATTCCTTTTATAAGAGATGAACTAAAACCACTATTCCCCATCGTAATTTGCATCAAGCGGTTCGATATCTTTTAGATCAATCCACCCTGAAGTTGTCTTCTCACTTGCTTCATTGTAATATTCGATGTAACCAAACCCATTCTTTGTACGAATTACAGAACAAATATCTCCACTAACAATGAATCTATTTGGTTTTTTTGTAGCAACATCAGGCGCTGTATAAAAATAAGATCTGTTTATTACAACTACAGCTTCTGTATATTTCGGGAAATCTCTCTCTAATCGAGCATTCTCGGCCATCTTTTCTCTTCTCAAAGCATCTTCTATAGCAAGTTTTTCTTCTTCTATTCTCAAACGCTCTTGTTCCACTTTCAATCTTGTTTCTTCTAACTTTTGTGCAACTAATGTTGTTTCATCTTTAATTTTCTGTTTTTCCTCATCACCAGAACCACAACTATTTAATGAAGTTAGAATAAAAGTAAGTAATACTATTTTGACTAAAGATTTCATAAGATTTAAAAATTATAAATACTGTTAATAAATAAAGTTCAAACATACAAATTGTTTCTTAATAAGCGGACTTTTTGTGATTATTTCTTCAATTTCAAAATAAAATATTTAATTTAAGTCAAATTGTTTTTTAACGAAAAATAAAAGTCTTACCATGAAAAGAGAAAATTAAATTCCAATCGGAAATCAAATTATTATTGAAAAACAACTAAATAACTTCAAAGAAATCTCTTTAAAAAAAGAATAACTCAATAAATCATGCTCAATTTTATCCTATTATTTTCATGATTTAGGTCCTTCGGAAAGCCAAGAATTAAAACTTAAATACGCACATTACGACCCTAATCTAATCACTGAAGAAAGATTACTTTATACTTGAAAAAGTGATTTGTCATCATTCAAATAAACAACACTAAATAATGAAGGAGAAAAAATTATTGTAATAAGTAAAAATCAAAAATCAGTTCATAAAATCGCATATATGTGTTTATAAAACATAATAGAGTACATGAAAATTCAATAAACAAACATAGAAAAATTCGCTCAATTTGAAATTATTACTATTTTTGAGTTTATTAATACAATTTTTTAATTTATGAAATACATTTATATTCCTGTCATTTGTTCTGTATTTTTGATTTCTTCTTGTAATTCTTCAGAGGATACAAAAATCAAAGAATTAGAATCTAAACTTGTGCAACAACAAGAAGAGATTAACAAAACAAAAGAAGATCAATTACTTAAAGAAATTGAAGACCAACAAAAAGAAATTGAAGCACTTAAAAATCAAAGCTCAAAACCAACAGTTTCTAATGAGTCATTTTTTTTCGCAAAAGGTAAGGGCAGTTTTCCAGAAGGATCTGATCGTATTCTTACGAATGATGATCTTTATAATTTAAGTTTACGAGACCTTAAAATAATGCGAAATGAAATTTTTGCTAGACATGGATATATCTTCAAGACTGCTGATATGATTAATCATTTCAGCAATGAATCATGGTATAAACCGTTGTATAATGATGTAACAAATAAACTGAGTTACATTGAAAAAACAAATGTTAACTTCATAAAAACTTACGAGTAAATTGATCTTCTTTATTTTACTAATTCATTTTTTTTTAATATCTCCATTCATTGATGAAAACCTTGATATTAATAACAAAATCATTTCTAATAAACCATTAAATGATTTACCAGAAGAAGTAAAAAAGTTAAAAAAATTATACAAGGGAATAAGTAGTTATGAAAACGGTCATCTTATTTTTTCAAACAAGACTAAATTAATTTACACCGACGGTAAATCCAAAAACACGCAAGAACTACTCGATAATCCTGATATTAAAGATATGTTTCATTGGAAATATATCACAAATTCTTCGACACCTAAGAAAGATGAAGATCCTGGAAGGATCAGAAATGAATTGTTTTTTAAAACTTTATACGGTAATACTAAGGAAGAAGTTCAAAAAACCTTAGGTTCTTTCGTATGGTGTCCAAACCTGGTAAACCAAACTATTTTATTCAATAAGAAAAACGGTGCATTTGAAGCATTAAAAAAAGTTTCCGATGAGTTAGATAAACATCCTGAATGGAAAAAATATATTACCAACATCGGTGGAACATTTAACTGGAGAAATATCAGTGGTACTAATAGACTTAGTGCCCATTCATTTGGGATAACAATAGATATCAACACAAGCCATTCAAATTATTGGCAATGGGATTGTGGTTGTAAAAACGAAAATACTAAACTCGGATTTAAGAGTAAAATTCCTATTGAACTTGTTAAGATTTTTGAAAAAAATGGCTTTATTTGGGGTGGTCGTTGGTATCATTATGACACCATGCATTTTGAATACCGTCCAGAAATGTTTGACTAAGTATATTAAACCTTTTTTTTATAATTTAATCTTAACTATTCATTAACTTTAGTATTATGACTGGTATTCTTTTTCATAGACAAACACTTCGTGACACTCATCTAATATACTGAATATCATTCTATTAAACAAGTTTTTTGACGCTTATTCTGTTGATTTTCAATGAAATAATTTTTGTCATTTAGTAAACTAAAATGTATAAAAGTTAGAATTCATGAATATATAATCAAATAATTTTAATTTTACCAATAACATCGTATTTAAAAATTATATTTAATTCATGAAAGAATCACTCTTACTTATTTTAATTTTTTCAGCTAACTACATGACAAAAATTTGAAAACATCAATTTTTGATTGTTTTTGAGGGTTAAGTAATATGTTTGAAATGTAATCTAAACCGTGTTTGAATAGACTTTTAGCTCTGTAACCGTGCTTTTTAATCTTGACTTTAATTTCGTTTTG
>CAMDGH010000023.1 GCA_945897755.1 Chryseobacterium gleum
GTGACTGTAATTTTAATCTTTTGCCCTAAAGTCCCATTTTCCAAAAAATCAGTTCCGGATTGCGCTGTTTTTGTAGTGGATACACCACCCTTAAGAATGGAGATTCCGTAGCTTGAAGCACCTGTAACGGAAGCCCATTTGAATTTAACAGAACTAGTCGTTGAGGCATCGCAATTGATGTTTGGTTTAACTATTGCATTAACATTAATTGCAACTTCTTTAAAACACGTATTTGCATCGACATATTTTAGTTGAACAATACCTTGTTTTTTACCTGTTACTAATCCAGTTGTTGATACTGTAGCGATTAAAATATCAGTTGATGACCAAGAAACTAACGATGGAGAATTTGTTGATGAAAGTTGTGTTGTTTTATCGACACAAATTGTTGATGTGCCGGAAATTACAGGAAGGGAATTTACGGTTACATTTTTTGTCCCCAAACAACCATTAATGTCTTTAAATGTAATTAATATTGTTCCCGTTTTTCCTGACACATTATTTATCAGTCCGTTATTATCTATTGTTATGATGGATGTATTTGAAGACGTCCAAGCACCACTTATTGCTTTAGTAGTTGAGCCACTGAAAGTAGTTGAGAATCCATCACAAAAAGAAGAAGTCCCATTAACAATTGGGTTATTATTTATTGTGATGTCGATGTTGGTTGTTGTAGCACATTCACCTATATCAGGCGTGAACGTATATGTTTTTGATAATGAATTGCTTATGGAAGGCGACCAAGTCCCTTTAAAGTTATTCTTTGAAGTAGTAGGTAAATTAGGTACCGAAATACCATTGCAGAATGGGCCTACAGCATCAAACGTTGGCAATTGAGGCGAAGATATAATAACATCCACTTGTGTTCTAGGGCTTTCGCAATTATTAAATGTTTGTGAAACCCAGTAGCTTTTATTTGAAGTTAAATTCGGTGTTGTAAAAACAGCTGTTGAAGCTAATATAGTCATATCAGATTCAGTACTATACCATTTAAATGTTGATCCATTACTCCCTGTTGCAGATAACGTTGCTGTAGTATTGGCACAAATCGTTTTACCCGCAGCTATTGGTGCAGTAGGACCTGTAATAGTAATAGTTACCGATTTTGTAGTTGTACAACCTCCATCATCTATTACTGTAAGTGTAATTTTTTCTGCAGTAGAAGTTGTCGCTGTTGCAGTTGCTGAATTCGTGGCAGCACCTGTATAAGCAATAGCGGATAGGTTTGTTGTCGGTGACCATGCTATACTTTGAATTTTGTTCGGTACATCCGATTGAAAATCAATTGACCAACTTGTAATCTTAGGTGTACCAGTAAATCCAGAATTATAATCTTCACCAACAATAAGTTTCCAATTTCCATTTGGATTTGCGCATGAAAGTAAATTACTATTCCATTTTCCACTTTCACTTGGCAGATAAGGACCCGAACTGAATGGAGAGGTAGTATTACCTGTTGAGCCAATTATTTTTGTTGCTGTTAAAGTAAATGTTGTAGATTGAAATCCTGTTGATCCAGTTAAGGATGTTGTTTTTGAAATCAGTTTAATTCTTGTTCCACATGGAGATTCTAAAAATCCAATTATAGATTTTGGTTTTGTTGTAGAAATATTGATAGTTACAGAGTTTATTTTCCAATTAGATGCGTTAATTCCTGATACTGGTAGTGTTGATGTGCCGATATCCGATGAGGCTATTGCACCTCCAACTGAACCATCCCATGTATCATCAACTCCATAGCTAGGAACATCTGTAGGAGTATTCTTATTTATTTTTTTAGATTCACTAACATTCCCTGTAACTGTTGCTGTAGCGTTCAATGTTAATGACTTACCAGGACATGTTTGAGCAGGGTCAGGGGTAATTGAAATTTTAGCACCTAATACAGATACTTTCTGCGTAAAAACATTGGTACATCCTCCACCACTGACAGTTAGTTTTGCTGTATAATCTCCAGGCGATGCATAGGTGTGATTTGCTGGAGTACCAGTACCAGTAGTACCATCCCCAAAGTCCCATGTTAGACCAGATAAGCCGGATGTGTTACATGTAAAGACGGTAGGATTACCTATACAAACAGAAGGTGCTGTGAAATCAGCATTTATTCCATTTACAGTAATATTTTGATTTTTCACACTTAAACAACCGTTATTGTCGTATGTCGTCAAGATAATTGGAAATACTCCAGTTTGATTAAATGTCTGAGAAAAAGGACCAATACTTGTTTGAGTTGAAGGGCTTGCTACCGAAGGTAAATCCCATTTAAATGTTGTATAATCTCCAGATGAAGTTTTTCCACTTACTGTTATATTCTCTCCTGCACAGATGCTAGATTTATCAACTGTTATTTTTGATTCTGGTCCAACGAAAGTACTTGTTCCACCCCATGTTACAGAAAAACCTGTAGCGGCAACATCATTATTGATGAAAAGTACATACGATCTTCCAGCAACAATATTTAATTCATTATTATATCCATTAGACGGAGCTGTACAACCACCCCCTTCAGAATCAGCTGTTGTATTTGATCCATCGTTTAAATTAGCAGCGCTTTCACCTGGTCTAATTCCAGTTTTTCTGGGTGAACCTGATGATTGAGAGGCATTAGCATTAACGTCACAACTAGCTAGATTACAACTAAGGACAGTTTTAGTAGCGCAGTCTCTTTTAGCAGGAATTTCCATAAACATCCAATCAATGTCATCATCATTTTTCGCTCCATTTATATCGAAATTGAGTGTTCCAGCTGTTTTACATGTAAAAGTAAGCCAGTTAGAATTACTCTCACTTCCGTTGGCAGTAGCAAAACAACCCAAATTTGTTTCATTTTTTAAAGATCCCGCTCCTTTAAAGATCCCGACACTCAATGCATCTTTATTACACACGATCGTAGCATTTTTACAGTCATTCGGATCATTTGGATTAGGAACAGGTGTATAATTATTTATACATAAATCAAATTTACCTGCATTGCCAGAAGTACTCGCTATCCTTATATAATAAGTACTACCCAATACTAATGCTCCTCGGTATAAAGTAACGAAAAAATCACCACTCGTTTTAGTAGATTTGCAAGCAATTTCACTCATCGTTGACCCGCAAGTACCTGTAGATAAAACTATTTCCGGATTTTTCATGGTAGCTCCAATTGACTTACCACTTCCATTTACGGTAATTAAAACATCACTTCCTACAGCAACAAATTTAAACCATACATCTAATGTACTTGAACTATTCCAACAAGATGGAATAGAATAAGTACTAGCAGTTGCTGTTGTATTAGTATACAATGCTCCAGTTGAGCAGTAATTAGAAAGTTGCGTTAATTGTAAAGCACTTGCACAATCATCACCTTGCGCGTATAGTTTGTTTGTAAGTGAAATAAAGAAGCAAAGTAAGAAGCATAAAATGTATTTCATAATAAGTTATTTATATTCATTAAGACACTATTATTTTCATAAAGTTGCTATGCTTTCTCTTTTAATTTAAATTCTGAATTTTTATGAAATGTAATTTCTGGATAGTCTTTTTCAGCCATTTGCAATAAAAAAACAGTTTCAGACAAGAAAACATAATTGTCGTCTTTATCTTTTGCAATATTACCTGATTTTGTGTTAATAAAACGTTTAAGTTCTAATTCATTATCTGTAGTGATCCAACATGCCTTTACATAATTTCTCGGTGTAAAGCGACAAGAAGCCCCATATTCATGAAGTAAACGGTGGGCAATCACCTCAAATTGAAGTTGTCCTACAGTACCTATAATTTTTCTGTTTCCAGGTTGTTGAATAAATAACTGAGCAACACCTTCGTCCGTTAACTGTGTTATTCCTTTTTCTAATTGCTTAGATTTTAGAGGATCTAGGTTTTCTAATTCTTGGAATAATTCAGGAGAAAAGCTTGGAATTCCTTTAAACATAAAGTTTTCTCCTTCATTTAAAGTATCTCCAATCTTGAAATTCCCGGTATCATAAAGCCCAATAACATCTCCAGGAAAAGCTTCGTCGATTACACTTTTGTCTTGTGCCATAAAAGACGTTGGATTTGCAAATTTGAATTTTTTATTCAAACGAACATGATTGTAAAATGTATTTCTTTCAAATTTTCCAGAAACGATTCGTAAAAAGGCAATTCTATCTCTGTGTTTTGGATCTAAATTTGCATGAATCTTAAAAACAAATCCGGAAAATTTTTCATCCGTAGGATGTATTGTCCGCAAATCTGTTTCTCTAGATCGAGGCGTAGGCGAAATTTCAATAAAAGCATCTAGTAACTCTTGTACTCCAAAATTATTCACTGCTGAACCGAAAAATACAGGAGCATATTCACCAGACAAGTATGTTTCACGATCAAATGGATTATACACACCAGCAATCATTTCTAAATCATCTCGTAATTCTTTCGCGAAAGCTTCCCCAACTAATTCATCGATTTCTTCACTGTTTACATCGGAAATAGATACCACTTCTTTTGCAATTTTTGTTTTGTTAGCTTGAAAAATATTTACTTTTTTTTCGTAAATATTATATACTCCTTTGAAGCGATCACCCATGCCAATTGGCCATGCTAATGGACAAACTTTGATGTCTAATTTTGTTTCAATTTCGTCTAGCAAGGTAAAAGGATCGTGACCTTCTCGGTCCATTTTATTTATGAAAATAATGACGGGCGTTTTTCGCATGCGGCATACTTCCATTAATTTCTCTGTTTGCTGTTCGACACCGTTTGCGCAATCGATGACAAGAATTACACTATCCACTGCGGTTAGGGTACGGTATGTGTCCTCTGCGAAGTCCTTGTGTCCGGGTGTATCTAAAATATTAACTTGTTTTCCATGATATTCGAAAGCCATTACTGAGGTCGCAACGGAGATCCCTCTTTGTTTTTCAATCTCCATGAAATCGGAAGTGGCTGTTTTTTTAATCTTATTGTTTTTTACTGCCCCAGCACTTTGAATTGCCCCCCCAAAAAGAAGCAGTTTTTCTGTTAACGTTGTTTTTCCTGCATCAGGGTGAGAAATGATACCAAATGTTCTTCTTTTATCAATAGATGATTGATATTTCATGTTGTATTTTTGGTTTTTAAATAAAATAGAATAGCTACAAAAGTAAGGAAATAAAATATCTTTTAAAAGAGCGATAAGATCTTGTAAATATTAGGGATATAGACTATTTTTTTTAATTGATGTCTTTAATGATTGTTTCTACTTCTTGCAAATTCATACAATTAAAATGATTTTTAGGACATTCTTTAAAGCCGATTTTTGAACAAGGACGACAAGATAAACCCATTACTTGATGAATACTCACTTGATTTGTTTGTATTGGATTATAAACGTACATACCAAATGAAGGACTAGTATTCCCCCAAATACTGACAATTTTTTTACCAAATGACGAAGCAATGTGCATTAATCCAGTATCATGTGTTATGACTGTATTTGCTTGTTTTAAAAGACTTGCAGATTGATTTAAGTTTAATTTACCACATGTGTTTATTACTTTATCCCCTAATTCTTGTTCAATTAAATAAGCCGCCTGATGATCATCTTTTCCTCCTAATAAAACGGTCTTTAACTCGCTTTTGAGGCATATTTCGATTAGTTTATTCAAAGGCAGTCTTTTCGTTTTAAATTGTGCACCAATCGAAAAGGTGTTGAATTCATTTGGAAACACGCCATATGACTCTTTTGGGTCGATTTCATCTTCCTTAGGAATAAAGTAATCACAGGGTAGATGGTCGTTTTTTACACCAAGTTTACGAATTGCTTCAAAATAACGTTCAATAACATGCTTTTTAGGTAGTCTGTCTGTTTTTAAATACACATAAAGCCATTTTAATATGTGCAGTTTTGGAAAACGGGAATAAGGAATTCTTAATTGATACGTAAGACTTTTACTTCGAATATTGTGATGTAAGTCAACCACGAAATCATATTTTTCATTTTTTAATTCAGCTATTATTTCACTGATTGATTTATCAAATCCAAACACTTTATCGATGTATGGGTTCGATAAAAGAATACTTTTAAAGCTGTTTTTAGTCAGATAATGTACTTCGCTTGATTGGACTTGTTGTTTTATACAACGAACGATTGGACTTGTTAAAACAATGTCTCCAATAGAACTAAAGCGTACAACCAATATTTTCATTGTTCAAAAATACAAATTTAAAGCTCAAATGGCACCTTAACATCAGTGATGATTGCATTTTACGATTTCATAATAAAGCCTTTTTTAAGAAAAAAGTTAACTTTGTTAAACTAAGCTAAATTGTGGGTAATGGAGTTTGAGCTAACGAAAGAATTTTTAGAAAAACTAAGAGTAATAATTCATCAAGACCAGTTGGAATGGATTGATGAAAATATAGCTGTACTTCATAGTGTAGACATAGCAGTAATCCTTAATGAACTTACAAACGAAGAGGCTAAAATAATTTATTTCCGCTTGGATGAAGAAATTCAAGCAGATGTTTTAATGGAATTAGAAGAAGAAATTCGTGATCGTTTTATTAAATCGTTGTCAAAAAAAGAAATAGCAGAACAATTAGAAAACTTAGATTCTGATGACGCAGCAGATATCTTGTATGAATTAAGTGATATTGAAATTCATGAGGTAATATCTCACATGGAGGATGATGAAGCCGCCGACGATATTGTTGACTTATTAAATTACGATGAAGATACTGCCGGGGGCTTAATGCAAAAGGAATTTTTGTCCACGCAATTATCATGGACTGTTGATGAATGCCTTGATAAACTAAAAGAACAGTATAAAGACATCGAAAAAGTATATACCATTTATGTGGTAGATGCTTTAAATAAATTAGTTGGAGTTCTGTCTTTAAAATCCTTGTTTTTTGCTGAAAAGGGGGCTAAAATTGCGGATTTATATAATGCAAAGAACATCATTTCGGTAAAGGTGACCGATGAAACAGAAGAAGTAATTCGTTTATTTGACAAATACGGATTGGTTTCATTGCCTGTGGTTGACTACCAAACGAAACTAATCGGTAGAATAACACTTGACGATGTTGTAGATGTGATCAAAGAGGAGGCTGATCGAGATTTCCAGTTGGCTACCGGTATTTCTGATAAGGTTGAAGATAACGCAAGTGTTTTTAGGGTATCTAAAGCACGCCTTCCATGGTTAATCATTGGAATGTTAGGTGGTACACTAGGAGCAAAAGTGATTTCTACTTTTGAGGGGAAAATAACTCTTGAGCAAGCATTATCTCTTGCTTTTTTTATTCCTATGATTACTGCAATGGGCGGAAATGTAGGTGTTCAATCCTCAGCAATTGTGGTTCAATCATTAGCTAAAGGGAATCTATTTAAAAATGTATACTCAAAACTGGGGAAAGAATTTTTAGTTGGACTTTTAAATGGATTTATTTGTGCGACACTCATTTTTTGTATTGCCTATGTTTTTGAAAATGCATTATTAGGATTTATAGTAAGTATTTCTCTTTTCGTTGTTATTGTTTTTGCAGGCGTCATGGGTACTGTAATACCCTTAATTCTAGATAAATACGATATTGATCCCGCTTTAGCTACAGGTCCTTTTATTACAACATTAAACGATGTGTTAGGATTGTTTATTTATTTTTCAGTAGGAATGGCTATGTATTCAGCTTAAAAGAGATGAGAGTAATTTATCATTTATCAACTTGTTCAACGTGTAAAAAAATCATCAAGGAAATAAATCCAGGTATTTCTGTTGTCCTAGTAGATATTAAATCTGAATCAATTCCACCTCATGTTCTTGATTTTTGCAAAGAGAAAACAGGTTCTTACGAATCCCTTTTCTCTAAAAAAGCAGTAAAATACAGAAGTCTGGGTTTAAATCAAAAAGTAATTACTGAGCCAATGTATCGAGCTCTTATTTTAGAAGAATATACTTTTTTAAAAAGACCAATTTGCATCTATGATGAAATTGTAACTGTAGGAAATTCTGCCCTCGAAATAGAAAAAGCAAAGGAGGCATTTAAATCGCTTACCTAAGTTTTTTACTCAACATAGCTGAGTTTTAGCATGTTTGTTTTACCATTTTCTTCTAGGGGAATGGTAGCAATATTAATCACTAAGTCTCCCATTTTTAATACACCTTCTTTTTTTAAAATGTATTTTATATCTGCTATAGTGTGATCAGTACTTATGTTCTTATCATAGTAAAATGCCCTTACTCCCCATATAAGATTTAATTGAGTAAGAATTTGCGTGTTACTTGTAAATACATAAATTGGTGACTTTGGTCTTTGGGAAGCGATTTTGTAAGCTGTGTAGCCAGAGAAGGTCATTGTAATAATTGCATTTGCATCAACGCGTTGCTCTAATCTGCATGCATTAAAACAAATTGCATCAGAAATAAAACGATCGTTTGTCTTAGCAGGAAATACTTCTTTGTAGTAAATTCCTTGAAACGACTCCATCTCCTTAACGATATTCGCCATTGTGCGTATTGTTTCTACAGGATATTTTCCGACAGATGTTTCTGCAGATAACATTACAGCATCAGCACCATCTAGTACTGCATTCGCAACATCATTTACTTCAGCTCTAGTAGGAGAGGCGTTTAAAATCATGCTTTCCATCATTTGAGTAGCAACAATGACGGGTTTAGCATGTTCGATGCATTTTTTTATGAGCATCTTTTGAATCAAAGGAACATTTTGATAAGGTATTTCTACACCTAAATCACCTCTTGCAACCATCAATGCATCACTTTCTTGTATGATTTCATCAATATCTTTAATTGCTTCTGGTTTTTCAATTTTAGCAATTACTTTCGCTTTTGCTTTCTTGTGCGCAATAATGTATTTTAATTCAATGATATCTCTCGCATCTCGAACAAATGAAAGTCCTACCCAATCAACATTATGCTCTAAAGCGAAATCTAAATCTTGTTTATCTTTTTCAGTTAATGATGGGAGTGAAATTTTGGTATTTGGAAGATTTACCCCTTTTTTAGATGATAATACCCCTCCGTGAATCACCTTGCCTTGAATTGCATCAATCCCATTAGATGATATTATTTCGATTGTTAATTTACCATCATCTAATAAGATTAACTCACCTGCCTTTACATCTTTAGGTAAGTCTTTGTAGTTGATAGAAAATTTAGATGGACTACCAATTATTTTTTCAGTTGAAATGGTAACGATGGAATCTTTTTCTAATAGAATTCCGTTATTAAGCATCTCATCAACTCTAATTTTTGGACCTTGAAGGTCTATTAAAATCGCCACGTTTAGCTTTAGCTCTTCGTTGAGTTCTCTAATTGTTTTTATGCTTTCTTCATGCTGTTGATATGCACCATGGGAGAAGTTTAATCTGCATACATCTAAACCTTCTAAAAAGAGTTGTCTAAGAACATTCTTTTCAGAAGAAGCAGGACCAATGGTTGCAATAATTTTAGTTTTTTTCATTCGTCAAATAATATGTGTTCGGTAGAATTAAATTCAGTTGGGGTAAATTGATATGCTGCTAATATAGCTGAAATACTTTTTAGTTTACTGATAAAATGTGTAATATCATACAAATGGTTATTTATTAAAAAAACAAAATAATCAATTTGTTTTTTTTCTGGAATTAAAAAAGCACCCTCATTTTTGTTTTTAATAAAAAAAATATTCATGAAATTTTCACGGTCCCGAAAAATGTAATAAGGAAAAGATAGCAAATCTCCTTTAGAAGAAGAAATTTCAAATAAATCATGCGGCTTTTCTAGTTGTACATCAAACAATTCATTCATTGCCCAAATTAATCTATAATCATTTTGGTGTGAACAAATTCCAACTAAATCGTAATTGTAATTTGTTTCATCTTCAATGATGTATTTTTTGATTTTCCTCAACAAGCTCTTTTTGACGAATTTACCACTTTTTGACTGAATAAGGTTAATCAATTATTAAATTTCCCCTAATTTTTCTAGTGTTTTTTTACACGCCAATTGTTCTGCTTCTTTTTTTGAATATCCTTGACCTATTTCGTGTGGATTTCCATTAATAGAGGCTCTAATATCATAAATATGGATTGCGTTTTTAATGATCTCTTTTTCAACATAAAATTCTAAATCCCATTTATTTTTTTGGCATAGAATAAATAAAATAGATTTAAAATCTGTTTCTTCATGTATCATTTTGTTCATGTCAACATATTTTCGATAAACATGTTGAATTAAACTTTTTTTAACAGCCTCATATCCACCATCAAGATACATTGCTCCAAATAGTGCTTCTAAGCAATTCCCTTCTATGCTTGATAAGTTAATTGATCTGTTTGACTTGTATTTTATAATTGATTTAAGATCGAGTAA
This sequence comes from Chryseobacterium gleum, assembly GCA_945897755.1. GTDB lineage: Bacteria > Bacteroidota > Bacteroidia > Flavobacteriales_D > Crocinitomicaceae > CANHVK01. The sequence goes on from CAMDGH010000023.1 coordinate 10,317, forward strand.
ACAGGCAATATTCCCGAGTGTTTTCCGACTTACTATTTTAGATTTTAAGCGGGTTAAATAGCCCTCATCTTCTTTTGGGAATTTATGATACAACCACTCTGCTACTATCGATCCTATTATTGAATCTCCTAAAAATTCTAATCTTTCATTAGAAACAGCATAATCCTCATGTGTAAGTAATGACTTATGAGTTATGGCATTTATAAATATGGAAATATTTTTAGGACGATATCCAAAACGATCAATGATGAAACGGATTAAAGTTAGCTCTTCTTTAGTGCGTTTTTCTGGAAATGAAAAAAAGTGTTTAATCAAGGATGCTTACCCTTTAAATTTCTTAACAATTACAGATGTATTGTGTCCTCCAAACCCAAAGGTATTGGATATAGCCACATTAACAATTCTTTTTTGAGGCTCATGGAACGTGAAATTCAAGCGATTGTCCAGTTCTGGGTCATCTGTAAAATGATTTATTGTTGGGGGTACTATATCGTGTTTAACAGCAAGAATACACGCAATTGCTTCAATCGCTCCAGCAGCTCCAAGTAAGTGACCTGTCATTGATTTGGTGGAGCTAATATTTAGTTTGTAAGCATGCTCTCCAAAAACATGTGTAATTGCTTTAGTTTCAGCAACGTCTCCTAAAGGAGTCGATGTTCCATGCACATTGATATAATCAACTTCTTCTGGTCTTAATTCAGCATCCTCTAATGCAGAAATCATTACATTTCTAGCCCCTAATCCATCTGGATGTGGTGCAGTCATGTGATATGCATCTGCAGACATTCCGCCTCCAGCGATTTCCGCATATATCTTAGCTCCTCTTTTGACCGCATGTTCATATTCTTCTAAAATCAATGCACCGCCACCTTCACCCAATACAAAACCATCACGATCTGCATCAAAAGGTCTGGAAGCTGTTTCAGGAGAATCATTTCGAGTAGATAATGCTTTTAATCCATTAAATCCTCCCATGCCCATTATGTTAACACCAGCTTCTGATCCACCAGTAATAATCGCATCTGCTTTGCCTAGTCGAATTAAATTAAAGGCATCAATTATTGCATTACTTGCAGAAGCGCAAGCTGACACGGTTACATAGTTAGGTCCACGAAATCCGTATTTGATGGAAATTAAACCTGCTGCAATATCCGAAATCATTTTCGGGATAAAAAAAGGATTAAATTTTGGAGTACCATCACCTCCAAAAAAATTTTGAGCCTCGTCTTGGAATGTTTTTAAACCTCCAATTCCAGAGCCCCAAACTACTCCAATTTTGTCAAAATTTGGAGAACAATCAAGTAAACCTGAGTCAGCCACGGCTTCTGAGGCAGAAACCATGGCATACTGAGAAAATTGATCCATTTTGCGGGCTTCTTTTCGATCGATAAAATCTTCAACATTGAAGTTTTTAACCTCACACGCAAATTGAGTTTTAAACAAAGATGCATCGAATTGTTTAATAATTGCTGCACCACTTTTACCTGCCAATAAGGATGCCCAGTATTCACTTAACGTGTTACCGATTGGCGTAATAGCACCTAAACCTGTTACAACAACTCTTTTTAACTCCATACGGAACTTTGTTAGCTAATTTTTATATTAATTTGCGTTTGATGTAATGTAACTTACTGCATCACCAACAGTTTGAATTTTTTCTGCTTCATCGTCTGGAATAGCAATGTTAAATTCTTTTTCGAATTCCATAATTAATTCAACTGTATCTAAAGAGTCAGCTCCTAGATCGTTAGTAAAGCTTGCTGTATCTGTAACAGCACTTTCATCAACACCCAATTTATCTACGATAATGGATACTACTTTTGTTTGAATATTAGACATCTTTTCTTATTTAAATTATTAATTCAGTTTACAAAGAAATAATATATGTTGAAAAAAACAAAATTATTAGCAATATAATTCAATTTAATCTTACTGATAGTTTATTATATTATTGATTATCAGTATTTTATTTTTTATATAATATGTCAATGGATAATCTGTTTTTCTATTTCGCTCTTTTCGTGCGGTTCAATGTGAATTAGAACATTTCCTAGAGTGGGTATCATTTCTTTTAGTTTATCTTTTAATTTATGCGCTAAGGTGTGTCCTTCCTCTACTGAAATAGAACCATCCACACGTGCATGAAGGTCAATATGATATTTCATTCCCGTTTTTCTGACATGGCATTTTTCTGTACCTAATATACCAATAACTGATATGGAATATATTCTAATTTCTTCAACAAGACCATCGTATGTATGTTCATCCATGATTTCACCAAGTGCGGGTCTAAAAATCAGGTAACTATTATAAAGTATGAATCCGGATGCAAATAACGCAGCCCAATCATCAGCAGATTCGTACCCTTTACCTAAGGAAACAGAGATGGTAATACCTGTAAATGCAGCAATTGAAGTTAGGGCATCACTTCTATGGTGCCATGCGTCCGCTTTTAGAGAAGAACTATTTGTTTCTTTACTTTTTTTAAGCACTATTCGGTAAGATATTTCTTTCCAAATGATAATTACCGCAAGAAAGTAAAGTGTAAACCCTTTTGGTCCTTCATGCGGTTTTTGTATGTTTATAATGCTTTCATAACCAATAATAAATGCGGAGGTAATTAAAAAAACCACCACTAAAAATGTAATCAATGGCTCAGCTCTCCCGTGCCCATAAGGATGATTTTTATCTGGCGGTTTTGAAGCGTATTTGATTCCAATTAATACCAAGACAGAAGCAAATATATCAGCCGTTGATTCAATTGCATCGGCAATAAGGGCATACGAATTCCCCACTAAACCGAGTACTCCTTTTAAAATGGCTAATAATGTATTTCCAATTATGCTAAAATAGGTAATTTTTATTGCCTCACTTTCAGGTGATTTTGTGTGCATAAACTACTTTATTATTACTCCTTTAGCTCCTAATTGTGTGATTAATTTCATGTTTTTTTCTTGAATTGTTTCGGGTAAAAACAAGAACTTTTTATCATACATCACGTCGTTCACCCAGAAACTCACCCAATATTCATTTGTAAGCCCAAAAACTTCTTCCATGATGGGCTCTATTCGTGCTGCTTCGTTTGGCAGTAATAGCTCTAAGCAATGTCTTAAGGTTGATGTTTTAATTTTCTCACCTGTCATTACATTTTCTCCATAACCGGTACTAGTTATGATAATTCCCTCCATAATATCTTGCCGAAGGTTTATTAAGTAGGTGTTATACATGATGTTTTGTTCCTCTCCTATTTCCTGAACCACTGCAACTGCAACACCCTCTACTTTTGGGCCTAATAATTCTTCCCTCATATCCTTTTTTATTGAATCATTCTTTCTCCAATAGCAATGTATTGAAATAAATCAGATGGTTGACCTATTTTGAATTTATTCTTTTTAACAAATTGCTTATCCCTTTTTTGTTCATCAGTTAATTTCAGATCTTCCATGCGCTTAAACCCAGATCTAACAATCACCAGTTTTTTGGCGGGAATTGAAATAATGTATTGCCCTAAAATCCCGCGACAATAATAAACTGGATATTTTCCTCCCAAATATGTCCAAATGTGAAGCCCATATTGGTAATTAGGAACACCGTCTTTGGTTTTCATTTTAGGATTTTTAAGTATTTCGATCATATATTCTCTAGAAACGAGTTGTTTTCCATTCCAATTTCCGAGATTACCAATCAATTTACCAATTCTAGCAAAGTCTCGGGATGTACTATACAAACAGCAAAATGATTTTTCATCGCCGTCTTTTTTGTCTAAACTCCAATATGCATCGTTTTCAGTACCCATTTTAGACCATAATTTCTCTTGTGCGTAATCAGAGAGTTTTTTACCGGTAGCTTTTTCAACTATAAATCCAAGCAGTTGCGAGTTTCCACTCTGGTAATTAAAAAGAACACCTGGTTTAGTAATTACATTTTGATTACAAACCAGTTCATATAAATTACTTCCGTAATATGACTCTGCATTTGAAGATAAAGGGTTTTTAGCACTTTCCTCCCAATCGAGTCCTGAAGCCATCATTAACAGATGCCTAATTGTAATTTCTTTTTTCTTTCCCTTTTTAAAAGCAGGAATGAAATTGCCAACAGGTTCGTCAAGATTTTTTATGGCATGTTCTTGGAGTGCAACCCCAACTAATAGTGCAACAACTGTTTTTGATGCAGAAAAGCTATTTGATACGGATGTTTGAGTGTGCTCTCCCCAATATTTTTCAAATAGGAGTGTATCTTCGTGGAATACTAAAAAAGAAGAAATCTGAAGCGATTCTAAGTCTCCTATTTCCTTCGCAGTCAAACTGATTTTTTTTGTTCGTGTACTTTTCTTCCAAGAAATGGATTCTGGGTCTTTTTTAATTTTACTAGAATAAAACACGTCTTTATCAAAAATGCCAGGTGCAGTTTTGCCATGTAAATAGGTGTAGTAAATCCCTTTATATAAATAAAAACGTCCTGATATTAAGATGAATAAATTTAAAAATATAATTAGGACACAAAGAGAAATACCTATAAAATAGAGTGCTTTTTTTAGGGAGAGCTTACTATTTTTATTTTCTTTATTCATAATGAAAATTAAATTGAAGTGAAAGTTGTTTCTTGAATTTAACTGATAGCTCGTTAAAGTCTATTTTTTTACCTAATTCTTTTTCCATTGAAGTTACAGATTTATCTTCAATTCCACAAGGAATAATGTGATTGAAATAACTTAGATCAGTATTTACATTTAATCCTATTCCATGCATGGTTACCCACCTTGAACACTTTACACCCATTGCACAAATTTTTCGTTCTAATGGTGTATTCGGATCTAACCATACACCGGTTAATCCTGGGGAACGCTCTCCTATTATCCCATATTCTGCTAAAGTTAAAATGACAGCTTCTTCCAAATAACGAAGGTATTTATGGATGTCTGAAAAAAAGTAGTCTAAGTCTAAAATGGGATATACAACAAGTTGTCCAGGCCCATGATAAGTAATGTCTCCTCCTCGGTTAATTTTATAAAAGCGTGCATTTAATTCGGTCAACCGGTTTTCCGATAATAATAAATGATTCTCTTTACCACTTTTACCCAAGGTGTATACGTGGGGATGTTGACAAAAAAGCACATGGTTTTGAGTGACATGACTTTCCTCTCCGTTTCGTTTTGCAATTTTTTGTTGAATGGTTTTCGAAAATAATAATTCTTGATAATTCCAAGCCTCTTGATAGTCAATTAATCCTAAATCAGTAAACCGGACAGAAACCATAACGCATAAAATGAATTCAAAAATACTGAATATTCATTTACATAGTCTCTATAAAGCGATTAAAATGGGATAATCATTTTTTTAATATATGAATAAGGTGTTAAATAAACGGGTTATTGTTTTATAAATCAATTCTACTACTTATATTCGCACATTATTTTTTTTATTTATGGCTATTATTGGTAAAATTCGTGAAAAATCATCGCTAACTCTTATTCTTTTGGGTGTTGCTATGGTTGCATTTATAATGGGTAATTATGAATCAATGTTTGGGGCTTCCAATAGAGACATTGGAATTGGAGAAGTTTTGGGAGAGAAAGTCGATCCTCGTAAATATGACAATGCGGTACAAAATTCAATTGCTCAAGATCAACAACAATTCTCTCAAAGTCAACGTCAATATACACCTGCTGATCAAAAAGCTTCTATTGATAAAGCATGGAGCATGACCGTAAATAGTATTATTCTTGAAAAAGAATACCAAGACTTACACATTGATGTTAGTAAATCTGAGTTAGACGCATATTTATATGGGACTGACGGTTTTACTTTGATGCCAAATATTGCGCAAAGTTTTTTAGACTCTATCACGGGTCAATTTAACCCTAGATTACTTGAGAATTATATTCAACAGCAAGAATCTTCAACAGATGTAGCAGCTAAAACACAATGGGAAAATTTAAAGTTGAATTTTGTTGAACAACGTAAAAACGAAAAATATTTTCAGTTGATTACACAAGGAGCTTATGTAACTAAGCTCGAGGCGGAAGAGGAATATAAAGCTCAGAAAGAAATGAAAAGCATTTCCTATGTTGTAAGAAGGTATTCAGAAATTCCTGATGCGCATATTTCCATTTCAGATGATGAAGTAAAAGCATTTTACGATGAACATAAAAATGAGAAAAAGTACGAATCTACTGCTGGTAGGGATGTGAACTTCTTTGATATTGCCATTTCGCCTTCAAAAGCAGATTCAAGTAAATTCAATAAATTGATGTTGAATTTAAAAAAACAATTTTCTACTTCAAAAAATGATTCTTTATTTGTGTTTGCAAATAGTGATTTTAAATTCTTTACAAGTACAAATCAATCGACGCTTCGTCCTGAAGGAGATGCTAAAGCAAGACCTGGATTCACATTTCCTTTATTTATGGATACGTTATTTAAATCGGCTTTACCAGGACAAATTGTTGGTCCTTACAACGATCAAGGAAAGGTAAGATTGGCAAAAGTAAGGTCATTCAATACAAATATTTTAAAGGTTCGACACATCCTTATTAGCGCTCCCAAAGGTGATTCGCTAAAATTAAAATCTGCTTCAAAAATGGCAGATAGTTTAGTGAAGTTGATAACGAAAGAGAACTTTACTGAGTTTGTAACTAAGTATAGTGAAGACCCAGGATCTAAACAAACCGGTGGTGTTTATGAAGATTTTATGGATTATGAAATGGTTCCTGAATTTTCTAATTTTGCTATTTTAAATCCTGTTGGTAAAATAGGTGCTGTAAAAACCGATTTTGGAATTCACATTATGGAGGTTTTAGATAAAAAGTTGGTTAAATATCCAGTGGTATCTTTAATTGAAAAAACATTATTGCCAAGTGAAGAAACAGAAACGAAAGCTACTGATGATGCTTATAATATCTTGTATAAACTAGATGAAAAGATTTCTAGAAAGTCTTCTTCTAAAGCTAAGTTAGCCGCATTTGATACGATTGCAAAAAAAGCAGGTTTCTTTGTTCGTCCAGTTAAAATACTTGATGAAAATCCTAAAGCCCAAGGTTTTGTCTCTGATTTTGCAGAAGATCGTATTCTTAAATTAGCTTATGATGAATCTAGTGAGATTGGAACTTTATGTTCTGCACCGATTAAAGATCAAAATCGATTTATTATTGCAATCGTTGCTTCGATTAGAGAAAAGGGAACGCCTGAGCTTATTGATGTTGAAGCGAGTATGCGAGATGAAGTATTAAAACAAAAGAAAGCAGTGCGTTTTATGCAACAAATGTCTTCGACTAAAAATCTTGAAACACTTGCTAAAAAAGGAAAAACAATTGTGAACAAATCAGAAATTGTATTTTCAAATGCACAAATTCAAGGGGGCGGTTTTGAACCTGAAATAGTGGGCACTTTGTTTGGAGGAATTAAAGACGGGATGTTTTTAAAGCCATTAAAAGGAGAGCAAGGAGTTTACGTAATTCAGTTAAATAAAACAACTAAAGCTCCTGCCACAGCTAATTTCTCCATGGAGTCAGCTCAATTGTTGAGCAGTGTGAAAAGCAATATTCAAAATGAAGCAATGATGGCTTTAATTAAGTTGTCTGATGTGAAAGATAATCGCAAATTTACAGCTTTAGGTATCCGAAGATAATTAGTTTTTCTATATCTTAAAAAGGGGCTTTTCTTCATGAATAAGCCCCTTTTTAACTGGTAATAATTATGAATAGCGCTTACATCAATCAACTATTACGATCGATTCCGGAAGAGCCAGGAATATATCAGTACTTTAATGATGAAGGAGTTATTTTGTACATTGGAAAGGCCAAGAATCTAAAGAAGCGTGTTTCTTCTTATTTTAATAAAATCCAAGACAACCAGAAAACAAAACTGCTTGTAAAACAGATCAACGAAATCAAATATATTGTTGTAAAAACAGATCTTGACGCTCTGCTCCTAGAAAATAGTTTAATTAAAAAACACCAACCTAAATACAACATTCAACTTAAAGACGATAAAACATATCCTTGGATTTGTATAAAAAAAGAGCCTTTCCCTCGTGTTTTTTCTACTCGAAATAGGGTAAAAGATGGATCGCTTTATTTTGGACCTTATGCAAATGTTAAAATTGTCTATACGCTTCTTAAGCTTATAAAAGAATTGTATCCTCTTCGAACTTGTAACTTGGATCTTTCTCCTCAAGTCATAGCTCAAAAAAAACATAAAGTTTGTCTTGAATATCATATTGGAAATTGTAAGGCGCCTTGTATTGGCATCGAATTAGAAGTTAGTTATGATGTATACATCGATTCAATTCAAGCGCTTCTTAAGGGAAGATTTTCTTCCATTATACAGCAATTAAAAAGTGAAATGATGTATCAAGCTTCAATTTTTAAATATGAAGAAGCGCAAGCTATTAAAGATAAAGTTCACATACTTGAATCGTACAGGTCCAAATCTTCGATTGTGTCGTCAAAAATAGCTGCGCTGGACGTGATTTCAATCTTAGAAGATGAATGTTCGTTTTTTATAAATTACTTAGTGATTTTTGATGGCTCCATTATCCATGGGTTAACATTAGAGGTAAAAAAGAAATTAGAAGAAACAAAAGAAGACGTTCTGATATACGTTTTACTCGAATTAAGAGACCGATTTCAAAGTAGTTCTAAAGAAGTATTGGTTGAAGAAACAATGACTTCACAATTCGAAGAATTTAAATTTGTAATTCCTCGTATAGGTGAAAAGAAACTTTTAATTGAATTATCTCAGCGCAACACTAAATTTTTTAGATTAGATAAGCTAAAACAAGAATCAATTCAGTTTCCTGAGAAGTCTGCAGATCGAATTCTAGATCGATTAAGACAAGATCTTCGTCTCAGTGAAAAACCCATACACATTGAGTGTTTTGACAATTCAAATACGCAAGGGTCAAATGCGGTTTCTGCTTGTGTTGTATTTAAGAATGGAAAGCCTTTTAAAAAGGATTACCGTCATTTCAATGTAAAAACAGTTGATGGTCCAGATGACTTTGCAACGATGGAGGAGGTTGTTTATAGACGGTATTCTCGTATATTGCACGAAAAGCAATCTCTTCCTCAGCTAATTGTGATTGATGGAGGTAAGGGGCAATTAGGAGCTGCTTTAAAAGCGTTAGATAAACTCGAGTTGCGTGGTCAAATAGCCATTATTGGAATTGCTAAACGCTTAGAAGAAATTTTTTTTCCAGGAGATCAGTATCCGATATACTTAGACAAGCGGTCTGAATCACTCAAATTAATTCAGCATTTAAGAAATGAGGCGCATCGTTTTGGCATTACTCATCATAGAAATCGACGGAGTAACAATGCGTTTGTATCTGAATTATCTTTAGTTGATGGAATTGGTGGAAAGACGTATGAAAAATTAATGCGCCATTTTAAAACTATTTCAGCTATAAAGTTAGCTTCTGAAAGTGATTTAGTAACTGTGGTTGGAAAAGCGAAAGCGTTGCTTGTTTTTAATCATTTTTTGAAAGATTGACTTTCATTCTTCTTAAGTCTTTGAAATAAAAACGAAATAAAAACGGGGAGTTGAATTTTTTTAATAATTGATTGGAAATAAAAACAACCTGTTTATTAAGCTATTGACATAAATGCCGTATGAATGTCGTATGAATGACGTTATCAAATTTATGATCGTATTCTTAGATTTGTTTAATAATTTATAATAAAAAAATGATGAGCGAAATAGGTCAAAAAATGAAAGAGGTACGAAAACGGAAAGGGCTTTCACAAGAAGAATTAGCAGAGGCTTCTAAAATAAACTTGAGAACGATTCAACGTATTGAAAATAATGAAAGCGAGCCAAGAGGTAAAACATTACATTTATTATGTTCTGTTTTAGAAATCAATTCAGAGGAACTATTAGACTACGGAAAAGAAGAAGATTCAAGTTTCATTTCTTTTTTTCATTTATCAGTTATTTCTTTTTGTTTTATTCCAATCGGAAATATCATTATTCCGTTGATTCTTTGGCTTACTAAAAAAGATAAAATTATTGGTTTGAAAGAGATAGGAATTAAACTTATAAATTTCCAAATCAGTTGGACAGTGTTAACTACTCTCTTGATAGTTTCATTTACATTATCTAAAATTAACCATTTGGAATATTCAAACCTATTATTTTATATTTCAGTTTCGTTATGGTTGATTAATATTATTCTACCTATCAAATACGCTATACAATCAAGACAAAAAAATAGTGTTTCTAATTATCCGTCAATATTGAAAATTATTAAATAGTGGAAACTTATAAGAAAAAAATTCATACAGAATCCGAAGATGTCTTTGATTTCATGAAAATATTGATTGCGTATTTAAACCAGCAGTAGTAAATAACACCAAGATCAGAAATTGCACTTTTTTTAGTGCAAAAAATAATTAAAAATGTACTTTTTGTAGTGCAAATTAGTATCTTTATCGATAATTAACTTTTAAAATAAGGTAAATTCATAAAGATATGGAACAACTCTACCAAAAATTTGAAACTCTACTTCAATCGACAACAACCAATTTTAAACGCTATTTATACACAGAAATAGCGTGGAACAGTCGCATGGTTGGGATTATCGGTGGTAGAGGTGTTGGAAAAACGACCATGTTATTACAATACATCAAGGAAAACTTGGATACTAAAAAAGCCTTGTATGTTTCTGCTGATGATATGTATTTTGTAGATCACACATTATATGAACTCGCAAGTGATTTTTATAAATCAAATGGAGAATACTTGTTTATTGATGAAATACATAAATACCCTGATTGGTCGCGCGAATTAAAAAATAGTTACGATTCATTTCCTAACTTGAAAATTATTTTCACCGGTTCTTCAATTTTGGATATACTAAAAGGATATGCAGATTTAAGTAGAAGAGCGTTAATTTACCAACTTCAAGGACTTTCTTTTAGAGAATACTTAAAATTAGTGCACACATTTGATTTTGAATCCTATTCTTTGGACCAAATCATTCAAAATAAAGTAAAAATCGAAGGACTTGCACATCCTTTACCTTATTTCAAAGAATATTTAAAACAAGGCTATTATCCTTTTGGAACTGAAAATGAAATAAATATACGCCTAAGTCAAATTATCCTACAAACATTAGAAACCGACATACCCCAATTCGCTAATTTAAATGTGGGCACTAGTCGCAAATTAAAAAAATTACTTTCAATCATTGCCGAAAGTGTGCCTTTTAAACCAAACTTCTCAAAAATCTCAGAATTATTAGGAGTAAGCAGAAATTCATTAGATGATTATTTTTCTTACATGGAAAAAGCAGGTTTAATCGGACAACTAAGAAATGAAACAGGTGGAATTAGAGGATTAGGAAAAGTAGATAAAGTATATCTTGACAACACAAATATTATTTACAATCTAGTCGGAGACAAATCAAACCTTGGAAATATTCGAGAAACCTTTTTCTTTAATCAAATGCGTTTAAAAAACGAAGTAATATCCGCTTCAAAAGCTGATTTTATTATCCACGATTATACGTTTGAAATAGGAGAAAAAAATAAACAACAAGCACAAATCGAGAAAGATGGAAAATCATTTATTGTAAAAGACGATATAGAATTTGGATATAAGAATGTGATTCCGTTATGGGCTTTTGGATTTAATTATTAATTTATCCTTCCACCAAAACGCATAATTCATGTAAAAATTATTGAAAATGAAAATTGTCAACGCCATTGTCAGACTGAGCGGAGTCGAAGTCAATCCCTGAGGCACCTAACAGACAAGCCAAAGCTGTCATTTCTTTTCTTTAGATTGTGCAAGCTTAATTCCTGAAACAAAAAAGAATATGAATACAAGTCTTAAACTTTTCATTCTATCAAAATAAATTGTGTACCAAAAACAGGTAAAAAATAAATAGTGCTTAAATTCACTATTTTATAAAAAACACGAATAGTATATTGTAATGAAATTATCCTGTTTTCAAGAAAACAAATCTAACCTCCTCCCCCACGAAGGATACACTTCATACATCCCAAATTTCATCAAAGACACACATCCTACTTTCCTCCATCAATTACTCAACGAAGTAGCATGGAAACACGACGAACTCACTTTATACGGTAAAAAGATCATAACCAAACGTCAGGTAGCTTTTGAAGGAGACGAACATATCGCTTATACGTATTCGAAACAAGAGAAAATTGCTAGTCCTTGGTCGCAAGTAGTATTGGAACTCAAACAGATATTGGAAAAGGAATTAAATACCTCGTTCAATGGGTGTTTGTTAAACCTATATGCTTCAGGAGACATTGCTATGGCTTGGCACAGTGATAATGAACCGGAATTAGAGTCAGAAGGAATCATTGCTTCCCTTAGTTTTGGTGCAACGCGCACCTTTCAACTCAAGCACAAACAAAGCGGAGAAAAAATCGATCTAAAATTAGAAAACGGATCGCTATTGGTGATGGATATGCAATCACAACAACACTGGATGCATCAACTCAAAAAAGAACCGAAAATAGTGGAACCACGCATTAATTTAACGTTTCGGCAATTTAAAAAATGAGGTGTAGAAATAGAATTAAAGAACGTTGAAAAAGGCGTTTTTTTACATTATTTTTTGAAAGATTGGCGTGCCTTAATGTCGGTATTTTAACTTTAAATTGATTATATTTTAATCAAAAAGCCCGTTTTAGTTATTTTTTTGTATATCTTAGGGTATATTTTAAATTGATAAAATGTTAGTTAAGACATACGGGAGTGCAGTTTTTGGATTAGACGCAACGACGATTACCATAGAAGTAAATATAAGTCGTGGGGTTAATTTTGTATTAGTTGGCTTGCCAGATAGCGCTGTTAAAGAGAGTTATTCAAGGATAAAGGCAGCGATTAAAAACATTGGATTAAATGTGCCTGGAAAAGAGATTACGATTAATATGGCTCCGGCAGATATTAGAAAAGAAGGCTCTACATTTGATTTGCCGATAGCTATTGGAATTTTAGCTGCTTCAGAACAGGTTTCATCGACGAGGTTAAATGAGTATTTATTTATCGGAGAGCTTTCTTTAGATGGGAACTTACAGCCGATGAAGGGCATATTGCCGATTGCTATTCAAGCAAAGAAAGAGGGATATAAGGGAATTGTACTTCCAAGGCAAAATGCACTAGAAGCCGCAATTGTTGGTGAAATAAACGTTTATGGGGTTGATAATATAATCGAAGTGGTTGAATGGTTGAATGAGAAACGAACTTTAATTTCAACGATTTACGATATTGAATCTGAATTTTCAAAGAAATTAACTGAGTCATCCATAGACTTCAGAGACGTTAAAGGACAACAAAAGATAAAGAGATCATTTGAAATTGCTGCTGCTGGGGGACATAATGTTATTTTGATAGGTCCGCCTGGTGCCGGGAAATCGATGTTAGCAAAAAGACTACCTACTATTTTACCACCTATGTCGATGGAAGAATCGTTAGAAACGACTAAGATTCATAGTGTTGCTGGAAAAATGGGTAAAAAAATAGGATTGGTTTGTGAACGACCCTTTAGAAAACCACATCACACCATATCCGATGTCGCTTTAGTTGGGGGTGGTTCTTATCCCCAGCCTGGAGAAATATCCTTGGCCCATAACGGAGTTTTATTTTTAGATGAATTACCCGAATATAAAAGAGCTGTTTTAGAGGTGATGCGCCAACCTTTAGAAGATAGATCAGTAACAATATCCAGGGCAAAGTTTACAGTAGACTATCCAGCGGGGTTTATGCTAATTGCGGCTATGAATCCCTGTCCGTGTGGGTATCATAATCATCCGGAAAAAAAATGTGTTTGTGGTCCAGGCATCGTTCAAAAGTATGTAAATCGAATATCTGGTCCGCTCTTAGATAGGATTGATTTACACGTAGAAGTAACTCCAATTTCGTATGACGAATTATCAAGCGATACGTATCAGGAGGGAAGTAAAGAGATTCGGGATCGTGTAATTGCTGCTCGCTTACTTCAAAAACTCCGGTATGAGTCTATGGATGGTGTTTTTTGTAATGCTCAAATGTCTCCTAATGATATGTTGATTCATTGTAAAATCGATTCTTCGTCAAAGGATCTTCTTAAACAAGTTATGGATCGTTTAGGTTTGTCTGCGCGCGCATACGATCGCATTTTAAAAGTTTCTCGAACAATAGCTGACTTAGCAAATTCGCAACACATTGAAGTGAAACATATTGCAGAAGCAATTCAATTTAGAACTTTAGACAGAGCAAATTGGTCGAGTTAATAATAAGTTATGAAGAGATTGTTGTTTTAAAAATTATTTTTGAACTTGTTTTTTGAGACTTCTTTCTATTAATTTTAGGGCATGAATTTCTATTTACCAACTTTTTTAGCATTTTTTTATTGTGCTATCTTTCAATTGAGTTTTGCTCAGACTGAAAATCATGTAGATGAGGAACAACAACTTTTGGATAGTATTATTCGAGAGAATGATCAGCTTCACCATCAAATTGATCAACTAAATGTTAAAATAAAAAAGTCATTACTGGATATTTACCATATTAAAAGTGCACAAATCGCGAATCTTGAGCTAGATGAAAGCGCTGAATTATCAGCACTATATCTTTTTGATGAAAACAATCGCTTGAAAGAAGAAAACAAACAGCTCCAAGCAAAAATTTCGTTCATTGAAAATAATTCCTCACAAAAACATACACATCCTTCACTTGAATCTATTAATGAAAACAAGTTATATCATACGGTAAAAATAGGTGAACAAGTTTGGATGACAGATAATCTAAATGTCACTCATTTTAGAAATGGCGATTTAATTATGGAAGCCCAAACGGATGAAGAATGGCAGTATGCGGGTAAAAATAAAATTCCCGCATGGTGTTATTACGACAATAATGAAGAGCTTGGAATAGTTGCAGGCAAATTATACAATTGGTATGCAATTTCCGATGACAGAGGTATAGCTCCTAAAGGGTATCGTATCCCAGTTGAAAAAGATTGGAAAGCTTTGGCTAAACAACTTGGAGGGGAAGAAGTAGCAGCGGTGAAAATGAAAATAAATTCAGAATGGGGTGATAATAAATCTCCTTCTTATGCGAAAAATAATTTTGCTGCTATTCCTTTTGGATGGAGAAGGTCTGATTACGATGGTATTTCTTTTACAAGTGAGGGGGCCTATTGGTGGTCTCGTTCAGCAATGAATGATCTGAAAGCTTGGTCACACTACATTCTTTATTTTTCGGATCAACTCAAAAGCTACACATTCTCAAAACAAAGTGGTCTAGCTATTCGATGTGTCAAGGGAGAGAAATAGAAGGAAAAGCAAGTTTTACAACTTCTTCTTTCGAACTAAGACTACTAATTTGATGAACGAGTTGTTTTGTTTGTGTTAGAATCAATATTTCATCGGAATAAGCCAAACACAATTCTAAGTCATGACAGCTGTGTATGCAACAGAGTTCTTTTTGTTTAGTGATTTTTTTTATCACCTCGAGTAATTTGCTTTTATTTTCATAATCTAAAAAAGCACTTGGTTCATCAAGAAGTAAGTAAGGTGTTTCTTGCGCTAAGGCTTTTCCGATGGTTGCGAGTTGTCTTTCTCCATCGCTTAATTTACTTGTAAACTTATTGGCGATTTTGTTTAATTGTAGTGTTTCAATAATTTCATCAATAAGTTGATTTTCTTCTTGTGAAATAGGCCTTAAAAAGCGTGCATAGGGCGTTCTGCCAAGTTGAATATACTGACGTGTTGTTAGGTAGTCTATTCCTTTAAATAAGGGAGGAATATAACTTAAAAGTTTAGATTTATGTTCGGTGGAATATGATGTGATATTTTTTTTATTTAATAATACGGAACCACTTAAAGGGTTTATATCACCTATAATTGTTTTTAAGAGGGTTGATTTTCCGACACCGTTTTTGCCGATTAAACCATATACTTTCCCTTTCTCTAAAGCTAAATTAGCGATGCCAATCAATGGTTCAGAATATCCGATTTGCAGCTGATTGAGTTCAAGCATGTATTCGGTTTTTTAAAATAATCCAAACTACAATAGGTGCACCAACAAAAGAAGTAATACTATTCAATGGTACTTGAAAAAAGGGCTCTAGCCAAATGATGCATAGGTCACAACTTAATAGAACGATTGCACCAGTAAAAATACATCCGACAATTAAGATCAGATGATTTGTTGTTTTAAATAGTATTTTAACCATGTTTGGTACTGCTAAACCAACAAATGCAATTGGTCCACAAAAAGCAGTAATGGTTCCTGTAAATAATGTGATGCAAATTATGATGAGTAAACGTGTTTTTTTTAAGTTTATCCCTAAATGAGCCGCACTCTGTTCTCCCAATACCAACGTATTTAATGGTTTTATTAGAAAAAGGACTATAAAAAGTGAAAGTAAAAATATACATATTATAAATGGGAGTTGTTCCAAATATACTTTTTGCAATGATCCAAACCCCCATATTGTAAATTGCTTAAGTGCTACAGCTTCACTAGTAGACTCTATAAATTGAATCATGGATGAGGTAAAGCTTGAAATCATGATTCCGATAATTAATATTGATAATTGTGATTTGATAAAATAACTCAATACAAGGATGATGCAACTAAAAATAAATGCACCAATAATTGCCGCAGAAACGAGTCCTAGGGTTGATTTAAAATACAATAAACCAGTCATCAGCGAAATGGCTACGAACAAACTTGATCCAGCTGTTATCCCAAGCATAGATGGGCCAGCTAATGGGTTGTTAAAATAGGTTTGCATAAGAAGTCCTGAAATCGATAAGCTTATTCCTGCTAAAATTGTAATACAAGTTCTCGGCAAGTTAAGTTCATAAAATAGAATTGATGCAGTATCTGTTTGTGAGGGATGCATCGGAATTTTAAATCCAAGTACTCCCCCTGAAAGGTGTACGTATGCAATCCCTAAGGTAATTAAGGTGAGTAAAAAAAAGGTGATTCGATTTTTTAGGTTCATTAAGGCACTAATTTTTTGTAAAAATAAAGTTTATTAGTTGACTTATTCGAGGCTTGTGTAAGTTGTATGATGTCTGAGAGTAGTTTATGTGGCTCGGTAACACTTGATTCCCAGAAAAAATTACTATTGTGCGTGTAGCAAAATAGATTTCCTGTTTTGAAAGCGGTAAATAAACCATAGTGTTTGCTTGCTAATAGCAACTCATTTTTCGAAGGATGGCCTGGATTTATCCAAATCGAAGCATTTTTGTATGACTTTAAACACTTCTCTAATGAGATGGCAAGACTTCCACTTCCTTTTGAATTAGCTGCAACATAAGTTGCTCCTGCATCTTTTAGCAGTTTAGCGCTGTAGCTTTCACCTGCAGGTAAATACCAAGAATCTCCAATTAATGAACCTGCTAATACGGAACTTTTCGAATTATTCTGTTTTGCTTTTTTAGCTAATTGAGTGTATCTTTTTGCTACGAAAGAAAAATAGTGCTTAGCATTTTCTTGTTTTCCAGTTAGATATGAAATTAGATAGATCCAAGCTAATTTTCCTAAGGGATGATTTTCTCTCCAATCATAAATTGGAATCGAATGAATTCCTATTTTTAAAAGCGTTTTTTCAGTAGGGGGTCCTTGACCAAATCCTGAATAGCAAATTACATCTGCTTTTGATTCTAAAATACGTTTTGTATTCATTTCTTGAATACGAGAAACCTCAATTATTTTCCCTTTATTATATGCGTTTATTAGATTGGGGTTATAAACGTACTTTATGGATGAAACACCTTTTATTTTCGAGAGGCAGTCTAGTTTATCCATCATACCTATTTGAGTTGCTGACAAGCATATCATCCCTTTAATAGGGACTTGTATTATTTCTGAAGATGATGTTACAGTAGGTTTTACTTGATTTCGAGGCACTAAAATGAGTGTTTTTTCAACTTCTTCTGTATCTGGATTGATTATCTTAACTTCCACGAATCCATTACATTCACGCACTTTAAGGTATTTCGCATAGGGGATTATGGATGCTGTTTTATTCCTCTTTATGTTTATTTTTGGATTGCAGCCAAAGAGTAATACTAAAAAAGTAAGCCATATCCATATTTTCATGGTGTAAAAATACAATTTGAGGACTCAATTGATACGATTTTACGGTAGTAAAATTGTACTTTTACAGTAATTATTTTTTCCGATGAGAATCGATTTATGTTTCTTACCTTGAAATTATATAATATGCAGCTATGAAGTTTGAGGATTACACGATTTCTGAAAGTATAAAAAAACAATTAGCATTAAAGCATTTTGTGCGCCCTACTGATATTCAATTCAAGGCAATTGAACCCATTTTAAAGGGAGAAGATGTTTTAGCAATTGCTCAAACGGGAACTGGAAAAACCGCTGCATTTGTCATTCCTATTTTAGAACTGCTCTTGACTAAATTTCAAAAGCAACATAAAATGGATGGAGTAACTTGTTTGGTTCTTGCTCCAACGCGTGAGTTAGCGCTTCAAATTTCTCAGGTATTTCAAGAAATTGGAAAAGGTACAGGAATTGTAACTGCTTGTATTTTTGGAGGTGTAGAACAAGACCCTCAAATTTCTAAATTACAAACAGGTGTAGATGTCCTAGTTGCAACTCCCGGAAGAATGTTTGACCTAGTTTCTCAAACGCATTTGGATATTAGTCATGTTAAGATACTTTGTATTGATGAGGCTGATTTAATGTTAGACTTAGGGTTTATAAAAGACATAACCGATTTAATGAAGCACATCCCTAAGAACAGGCAGACTTTATTTTTTTCGGCTACGATTACTAAGAAGATAAAACAATTGGCGTATTCAATAGTACGTAATGCAATCCGTATTCAGATATCTCCTAAAAATCCGGTTGCAAAAAACATTCAGCATGCTGTTGTTTTTGTAGAAATGGATCACAAGCGATTTTTTCTCGAAAATGTGTTAAAAGAATACGCTGAGAAAAAGTTTGTTGTTTTTGTTCGAACTAAAATTCGAGCTGAAAGAGTTGTTGCTGCTATGGCAAGGGTTGATGTACCGTCCGACTTCCTTCACGGGGGATTAGATCAGAAGGAACGTTTTGCCATATTGGAGCGCTTTCGATCAAATCAAAATAAGGTGTTGATTACAACAGATGTTGCTGCTCGGGGAATCGACATACCAGATGTTGAGTACGTAATTAATTATGACATACCGGATGTGGCAGAGAATTATGTGCATCGTGTTGGAAGAACAGGAAGGGGTGAGCGAAAAGGTCAAGCTTTGGCTTTTTGTAGTTCAGACGAAAAGGTGTTATTGACAGAAATTGAGGAGTATACGGGTGAACATATTGAACATTATGACTTAGCTGATTGGGAATATCAAGATATTTTGAAGGAAACAGAAGAAGGGGGTCATAATTGGCGGAAATTACTTCGGGATGCAAATAAAGATGAAGGAACAGAAGAAGATTGGGAATGATTAATTTAGTTAGCTATGGTTAGGATTATTGCAATATGTATTATGTGTGTTATAACATTAAACACTTTCGCTCAGAAGAAAAGATGTTTAACTGATGACTTGCATCATCAAAGGATGAGTAAGTACCCTCATTTGTATACTGAAATAGATAAAGATGAATCCGTTTTACAAGGGATGATAAATCATGCAGTATTGAAGAGGGGTATCATACATATCCCTGTAGTCGTTCATGTTATTTATAATTCACCTTTAGAGAATATCTCAGATGAACAAGTATTTTCCCAAATAGCTGTTTTGAACAAGGATTACAGTAAAAAAAACGCGGATACATTACAAAAAGACCATCCTTTTTATTCTTTAATTGGAAATGTAGGTATTCATTTTTTTCTTGCAACAAAAGATCCCAATGGAAACATTACGCAAGGAATAACTCGAACAAAAACTCAAAATGTAGCGTGGAATGATAATGACATTGAGGCTGATAAAATGAAGTTTTCTAATTCTGGAGGAATTAATAATTGGAATCCTTCTAAGTATTTAAATATCTATGTTGTTAGGTTTAGTGAGGAAGCTAAATTATTAGGTTATGCCTGGCCTCCTCAAGATTTAAAGAATTTTCCGGAAACGGATGGCGTAGTGATTGATTTCAGAGCTTTTGGAACTGTTGGAGCTGCTGGAAGCAATGGCTTCTCACCATATATGTTGGGCAGGACTGCAACTCATGAGGTAGGACATTGGCTTAACTTAGACCATATTTGGGGCGATAAGGTATTCGAGACGGATAAAGCTTGTGGAGATGACAAGGTCGCCGATACTCCTCCTGCTGAATCTGACAACGCTGGTGTACCTGTTTTTCCTTATCGTGCAAATAATAAATGTGGTTCTAATTCAAATGGAGAAATGTATATGAATTATATGGACTATGTCCACGATGAAGCAATGAATATGTTTACTAAAGGTCAAGCTTCTAGAATAGTCGCCGCTATTCAGCTTTATAGAACCGCATTGTTATCATCTACTTTGGGAATAGAAAATGCTGCTTCAGCAGTTGAATTTTCTGTTTCACCAAATCCAAGTAATGGAATGGTGAAAATAGATTTAAATAGCAGCGATAATTACCTAGTAGAAGTAAAAGATGTTACGGGAAAAATTATTTTTTCTGAACATGCAGCTCAAAATCCTTTTCTGTTAAATTTAACTGATTTTATCTCGGGATGTTATTACATTTCAATACGGTCTAGTTTTTCCCAAAAAACAGTTAAAATAATAAGAGAATGATTAAGTTTTATGTTCTTGTAATTTGTCAATTAATGCTGCTCTGTTTTGCATTAGGGTGTGCAAGTAATCGTAATCAAAAGACGTCTCAACCGAATTTGACGGACGAAATAACAGCTGACACTTCACTTACCTGCTCTTTTTCGATGTCTTTTTTTAGTAGGGGTGGGGGGATAGATCGTCTTGCTAAAAAAGACATGTTGAATTACATTAGTTCCTTTGAAAAACAAGAAAAAGTGATCGTTCTATTTGAAGAATCTCGCTGGGGAAGAGAAGGAGAAATAGATTATTGTTTTTTTTTAAGTGGTTTTTCTTCAGGCAATAAAAGAAAATTCAAATCTTTTATGAATAAGCTAAGCGAAACGAGTGGAAGGATTGCTATTTCAGAAAATAAGGCAAAAAGAAAAACCTTACAAAAGTAAGGTTTTACGTTTTTCAGTTGATTATTGAAGTGTTATAAAATAATCTAAGCTTTTTAATGTTGATGTCCATGTTCACCATGAACATGTCCGTGGTCTAATTCTTCTTGTGATGCATCTCTCACTTCTAATATAACGCCTTCGAAATGAAGGTTAGTTCCTGCTAATGGGTGATTAAAATCCATTTTAACGAACTCTTCGTTTACTTCCAATACTTGACCAACTAACCTATTCCCATCATTGTCTGACATCGGTACTACCGAACCAACAAAAATCTCTTCTTCATTCAATTTCCCGTCTTCTAAGTGAAAAACAGTCGAAGGAATCATAGCAATTTGTTCATCACTTGGATTTCCATAAGCATGTTCACTTTCAATTGAAAAATTAAAATTATCTCCTGCTGTTTTTCCTGAAATTTGTTTTTCGAATTCAGGAATAATTGATTGAACTCCATAAAGAAATACCATTGGATTGTCAGAAGTGGTTTCTTCAATTTGTTCTCCGGTGGAATGATTGGT
>CAMDGH010000024.1 GCA_945897755.1 Chryseobacterium gleum
AAAAAAAAAAACCGGGGGGGGGGAGTGCAAAAAGAGAGTATTAACATCTTAAATTAAGATGTTAATACTCTCTGAAAACATCCCCCTTTTCAGAAGCATAAAAGTAATTACCTGCTTCAACTATTTTAAAATACGGGCCGTCTAAACCAATATCACATGAATAACCATCTTCATTTTTAGTTGCCCAAAATTTTGCTGGGAATAGCTCTGAACCATCTGGTTTTAAAATTCCGTTCTTTTCACCTGAACGATATGAAATAAAATTATTTGATAATGCACTTAATGATTCAAATTTCTTATCAAGAAATAATTCACCTGTCTTTGTGTAAATCTGATATTTACCTTGCAATTTAGCAAAAATAAAATTAGTTTCAACCGTAATTTCGTCAAATTTCAAAGGTAAAATTAACTTTCCATTTATATCAGATAAACCATATTTGCCATCGTACTTAACATCACCAGGAAATTCATTTCCATAAATTTTACCCGTATTTAATATCAATAAATTTGAATCATTCGTGGTTAAAATTTCTGAGAAATTATTATTCAAAATTAATTTCCCATTGTTTTGTATTGCTCCCCATTGACCACCATAAACGATTTCAGGCCCACCAAATTCACTGTAATATTTACAGCCCATACAAGTTAAAAGAATTTTTTCTGTCTGATAATCGCACGTTATGTAATCGTAAATTAAAGGTGTAATTATTTTGTTGTCGATGGATAAAATACCATGTTTACTTTCTTTTATAGGACCTTTAGCAACTATGTAATATTGTCTTATTTTATACAAATCATCATAAATAAAAGGGATTTTAATCATATTTGAAATATCAACTACACCCCATTTACCACCTATAATATAGGTATACCCCCCGCGACCAAACTCTATTGCACCTCCTTTATTTACAATAAATTGATTATCTAAACCCACGAATATTTCTTGATATTCAAAAGGAATAATCTCGTTTCCATTTATATCAATTAATCCACAGTTCCCTGCAACATTAGGCTCTTCACTATCGCTGATTTTTCTTCCACGGTTAGCAAGAAAACACATAGATTTAGTTTTATTATTTAAATCTAAAAACTCTAATTTATCAAATACTGCTGGAATCAATACTTTACCTGTACTCTTCATAAGCCCCCATTCTCCTCCTTGTGCAACAATCATCATACCTCCCTCGCCATAACCAGCTGAACCTCCAACATTAAAATAATATAACTCATCATAACCATTAACCTGCTCTATATAATCGTATTTAAAAGGAATAATCTCTTGGAAATCTTTGTTGATTAATGCATACAAACCTAGTTTAGGGTCATCTCCTTCATTAGTTTTTCCTTTTGAAACAATAGCTATGCCAGTAGAATTGAACTCTGGTATGGCATCATAAGGACATTGGTATTTTACTAATTCTTTATTAACTATTCTGAATAAGTAATCTGGTAAACCCTCATCACTATATTCTTTTCCTCTATTATTAAATCCTATAAAATCATTATTTTGTTCTCTTAATTCAATATCAGAATCGGCTTTTAATAGTTGTCTTCCTTCATTATTAAAGACATTCATTTTATTATTAATCGTAACTAAATACAAATCTGGATTGGTACAGCGACTAACATCATCATATTGTGTTGGTATTATAACTCTACCATGTTCATCTATTACACCATATTTTGAATTTTGCATCACAATTACTTGATTATTCTCAAACAAATTAACTTTTTCGTACTCTTTGTTATTTATACTTAAACCAGTATTCTTATCAATATATTTATAGTTACCATTCAATAATAATTTTGGCACAATCGGAAATAATTCTATTATCTTATTTTTTGCCTCTTTATCATATTTAGAGTTTGGAAATGATTTTACAAATTCTTTATAGGCATCCATTGTATTTATTCGCGTTACATTCTCAAAAGCAATATCACAGATTGTAGCGTGTATTTCGCTAATATATTTACTTGTTGGATACCTCATCTTAAATTTATTCAATTGAGATATCTCTCGTTTATTTATTGCATCATTATAATAAAGAGTTTCATAAATCATTAAAATTTCTTGTGTATATGTAGAATTTGAATACGTATTCATAAATTCCTCAAAATCCACAATTTCAAGTGAACTCTTTGTTTTATTATAATCTAGTAGTTCGATATTATTTCTTATATCGTCACAAAATTCTGATGTTGGGTAAGTTGTTAAGTAATTTTGATATACAGATTTTTCATTCTTTGAGACAGCTAAATCGTATTCTATTTTATGAATTTTTGATAAAACAAATTCTCTTTTAACATTATTTGGATACATTTTCAAAAAATCTAAAAAGCCCTGAGTAGTATTTATCTCAATTGAGATTTTATAATATAAGTATTCTATCAATTCATTGGATTGTTGTATAGACGCAGTTCCTTTATAAAGCGAATTAAAAACCCGCATCTTTTCAATACTCTTTGCTATTTTATACTGATTAAAAGCTATTTCAGCGATTGAATCTTTTACTATTTGTGATCTAGATAAACACAATTTAAAATCCGTACAGATATCTGTCTGTTCTTTACTATCCAATAATTTTACACCTTCAATTGATTGATTATAAAAAATATAAGAACTATCTATATTATATCTTTTAAAAGTCTTTGAACCATATAACATCGACTGGACATAATATGTAGTAGGTAATGTTGCATTCTTCTTTTTTAACCCTATGATTACCTCTTCAGCAACATCGAACTTTTGTAATTGTATGTGCTCTATTACTTTATTTATTTTTCTTTCTTGACTATAATATGAATTGACAAACAAAAATGAAAATAATAAAAATAGAATCGATTTTATAGAGAATAAAGAAATTTTCATGCTTATTTTTAATAATTTTAGAATGCAAATCTAGGTATTTCAAATCATATAATGTTATAAACAATAAGCTTTTAAAAAGAATTAATTGATAATTTAAATAACGAAACGATATCCAATACTGAATTCAAATTTCAAATAGAATTTTGGATTAAACACTAATTTCAACACTAAAAAAGATAATTCCAACTCGGTTAACGGCTTCAAAAAACCAAGCTGCTTTTTGTCCACTTTAGCAAAAAAGAATATTTAAGCTTTTTTTTGCACATTACACCGAAAAAAGTGAAAATTAAAAAAAACAAAGAAGCCCATACAAATGCATGGGCTAGACAAAAAAAATCACATTAACATTCCACCACAAACATGCAATGTTTGCCCTGTAACATAAGCAGACATATCAGAAGCTAAAAATATTGTTGCGTTAGCAACATCAATCGGAGATCCCCCTCTTTTCAACGGAATTCCGTTTCTCCATTCCTGCACAACTTTCTCATCCAGCGCAAGAGTCATTTCTGTTTCAATAAAACCGGGAGCAATTGCATTACATCTAATATTTCTCGATCCTAATTCTTGGGCAACAGACTTTGTGAAACCAATTAAACCTGCTTTAGAAGCCGCATAATTTGATTGACCTGCATTACCTTTAACTCCAACAACAGAAGACATATTAATGATTGATCCTCTCCGTGCTTTCAACATGGGTTTTTGGACTGCTTTTGTGAGATTAAATGCCGATTTTAAATTTGTATTAATTACATCATCCCATTGTTGTTCTGTCATACGCATCAACAATGTATCTCTTGTAATTCCAGCATTATTAACTAATACATCAATGGTTCCAAACTTTGCAACTACATCATCGACCAATTTTTGCGCCTGATCAAAATTACCTGCATCTGACTTAAACCCCTTAGCAACTCCACCTTCATGTGTTAATTCAAGCTCTAATGCTATTGCTTTTTCATCTGATGAAATATACGTAAATGCAACAATGGCCCCTTGTTTTACACATTCTTCCGCTATTGATTTACCAATACCCCTTGAAGCCCCAGTTATCAAAACCACTTTATCTTGTAATAATTTCATAATTCAATCTTTTTTTTACAAATTTACAAATTTACTCGAAAGCACAAACAAATGAAGAGAGAAGTAAAACTTATGATACCTCATTATAATCTAGTTCTTTACCATAGGTTTCCTCTAAAAAATAAAGCGCTACGAAACTAATTAGTAGGATAATCCCTCCCGTAATTTGAGTTGCAAGAATTTTATCGTTAGTAAGTAAAATAAGACCATCTAATAAAAAAGAAATAAGAATAGTTGAAGCCCTTACAAAATTAGGTGCTGTAGTAGTTACTGTAGCTCGAATATTAGTTCCAAATAATTCAGATGCTACACTTATAAAAACAGCCCAATATCCAGTAGCAAAACCAATAAAGCCAATTACACAATAAAAAACTGGAATCGAAACACCTCCAATTGAAAAGAACAGAATCATTCCAATCAAAGTCAATACTAAGAAAAATGCTAAGGACTTTTTCCTTGAACGCAGCCACTGACTAATAAGTCCAGAAAACACATCTCCCAAAGTAATCCCAGTGTAAGCAAACATAATTGATTTTCCCGCAGAAACACTATCAACAGGCAATCCAAGAGAAACAGCATATTCAGGAGAAAACAAAACCAAAGTACCCATAACAAACCATACAGGAACTGTAACAAAAACGATACACATGTATTTAATACTATTTTTACGCGAGGAAAAAAGCATTGATATACTACCTCTCTTGACCTTACTGTTTTGTTTCAGCGCATCAAACATGCCAGATTCAAACACTCCAATTCTCAAAAGCAATAAAGCCAATCCCATGCAACCGCCTAAATAAAAAGAATAGCGCCAATTTGAAATAACATCCCCCATAAAACCAGCAACAACAGCTCCAAAAACACCAACAGTAGCAACGATAGTGGCACCATAACCTCTTTTCTCTTTCGACATACTCTCACTTACCAATGTAATACCAGCGCCAAGCTCTCCAGCCAAACCAAAACCAGAAATAAACCTCAGTACCTTATACAACTCAATGGAATTAACCATCCCATTGAGTAAATTTGCGATGGAATAGGTTAAAATAGAACCAAAAAGAACATAAAGCCTCCCCTTCTTATCCCCAAGTATACCCCAAAATAAACCACCAATAAGCATTCCTGTCATTTGCCAATTTAATAACTGCTTACCATACAATGGATTCAATGCTTCCCTTACCGATTCTTTCATTGCAGGAAATTGAATCCGCAGTATTTCACGAAGACTATCTGTTCGTTCTACACCAAACAAAAGCAAATCGTAAATATCAACAAAGTAACCTAGCGCAGCAACAATGATAATTTTGTTTACCGTTGACTTAGATTTTAAGTTCATTTTTTTTTATTAACGTAACAAATTAACATGACCATTAATAAAATGAATGTTTTTATTAATGATATCCTTGACTTGAATTCTCCATGAATATGTTCCATTAGGACAATCCTTTCCCTTAAAATAACCATCCCATCCATGTTCTACATTTCTAGATTCAAATACAACATCACCCCAACGATTGAAAATTAAAAAAATATAACTCGAAGGATCAAAAGTTGACTCGATAATAGGTTTAAATATTGGATTTATTATATCATCGTCGGGTGTAAAGGTATTTGGAACATAATATAAAAAATCATCTTTCACCTTAATTGAGTCTGTGTAAAAATCAGTACAGCCATACGAATTAGTCACTACCAAACGAACAGGATACATGCCTGGTTCGTTTGGCATGTTATACGTGACATTTTTCAATGAAGATGTATTGTGAAATCCAAAATCCCAGTTATACTTAACCACATCAGATGAAGACTCATTATAAAACGAAACTGGAGTATTATAAAACGAAACCTCTTTTAAATCTGATTTAAAAAAAGCAGTTGGTTTTGGAAAAACACAAATTCTTTTCGGTTTAGAAAGTAGATTTAAGCATCCAACATTATACGATTTCATTACCACATCGTAACAAGAGGGATTTGGTTTACTATAGGTATGTTTAATTTTATTTTTACCCACTACCAGCAAACTATCACCATCACCAAACACCCACATTAAAGAATCAATTCCACCCACCGTTGTATTAGTAAACGAAATATTTAAAGGGGAACAACCCTCAATCTTATCCTCAAAGAAAGTCAATACAGGAGTTTCAATTATCCTAATTGAAAACGAATTTTTAAAATAACAATGTGCATTTGCATCATAAACCCAAATCTTAGCTGATTTTTTTAATTCACCTTCTATCTTATATGCTGCCGTAAAAATCGAATCTGAATAATAAGATTGATTTCCTGATAAATTTAACCCCGTTAGCTTAGCTAACTTATATAACATACATACAGTATCCTCTTTAGGTGTATTAATGTATGGAGTACTATGGATTAAAAAAGTGATTTTCTTTTCATCAATACAATTTAATGGTGTATTCGAAGCAGTATATGCATATAAATCTGTTGTCTTAACTAATTTTGATCCCGCTTCAAGTTTTATACCTCCCTGCAAAGGAAGTGTATAAAAGTCTCCTTTGGTTAAAGAAGGTACACGAACCGAATCACAGAAAGATCCTGAAGAAAGGGATTCAAGTAGAGGGGTTGAATAAAGTTGAATTGAAAAACTCTTTTCATTCACACAATTAGGAACAGTATTTGATTCAGCATAAACAAATACTTTTTGTGAGCTTTTAATCGTATCTCCAGGATAATATTGAACTCCCGTTTTAGAAGATCCAGAAAAATATGACGCATTAAAAAGTGGATTTAACACAAATAAATCACATTTTTCTACTGCAGAAAAAACTTGAAGAGGTGGTTTTTGATGAACAACTACTTTGAAGTTTTTCTCATTAAAACAACTCGAATTCGAACTTGCTTCTGAATACACATAAAGTTGTTGTGTCGTCAAAACACTATCTCCCTGAAGAAATTTTACGCCTGATTTTAAAGGAGCAGAATAAAAAATTCCATTTGATATGATTGGCACCGTAAATTTATCACAAACCGCTGTATCATTTAAGGTATTAATCAATGGTGTTTTTGAAACGATGACATTAAATGATTTTTCTTGCTTACATGCTGGAAAACTTGTTAATTCAATATACACATATACAAGTTGATTACTTGTGAATTTTTGAAAAATTGAAAAAGAAGTTCCTGTTTTATTTTTACCTGAATAGTAACTCCCCTCCATTAAATTTGGTAAACTATATTCATCACAAACTGAAGTATCCTTAAAATCAGGTAACAAAGGTGTTTTATTTATAGTAACAAGGTAATTCTCATTTACAAAGCAATTTGGAGTTGTTTTTGATTCTGCATACGCAACTATTTCTCTATTCGTGTAAATCGTATCACCTGGTAAAATGGAAATCCCTCCTTTGTTAATCATCGAAAAATAAGAAACATTATTAATCAGGGGCACAACATACCTATCACAAACACTTGTGTCTGAAATTGGGGGTATCTTTGGTGTCTTATTAACTTTAATGAAAAATGATTTTTCAGCAACACAATTCAGAGATGGTGTTATAGATTCAGCATACACATAAAGTCTAGCTGCGTTTTTAATTGTATCTAGCGCATTATATTTCACACCCATTTTCATAGACTCGGTGTAATACTCCCCTCCTGTTAATTGAGGCAAAACATAAAAATCACATACCTCTTGATCTAAAACAACCGTAATTGATGGTGTATTATTCAATTTTAAAAAAAAGCTTGTTTCAGCTAAACACGTTTTCCCAAAGTTCGAAGTATCCTTATATACATAGACTTTTTGATTTGTTTTCAAATAAGTACCGGCAATTAATTTTTGTCCAGACTTAGAAGGCAAACTGAAGTAAGCACCCAAAGAAAGTGGTTTCAAAGCGAAACTATCACATACAGTAACATCGGAAAAAGATTGTAATACGGGAGTTTTTAAAACAGATACATTAAAATTCAGTTCTTTAAAGCAGATTGGATTCGATCCTGATTCAGCATAAATATAAATTTTACCCGTTGTTTTTATACTATCCCCAGCTACTAATTTTACTCCTGACTTCTTAGAACCCGAATAATAATCCCCTTTTGTTAAGAGAGGTAAAATATAAAAATCACAGACAACCGTATCTCTAAAATCAGGTAATACGGGTGTATTATTTATTGTAATCAGAGCATCCCGTTCATTTTTACATATCGTAGATGAAACATCAAACAGAAAAATAGTTCGTGTGTTTTTTACATAGGAATTAGCTAGAATTTCTTCACCGCCACCATTCGTCAAGGTAAAATATTTACCAGGAGGACGAGGGACTAATAAAAAAGAATCACATGCTGAAATTGACAGAAAAGAAGGAAGACTAATAGACTGATTAACAGTTACATTAACAGTTTCTTCATCCGAACAAAAATTAGTCTTATCATAAACATAAAGTGATTTTGAAGAGGTTACAGCACCTGTTTGCTCAGTTGAATTCAATGAACTCTTAGGAAAATCATAATATTTTTCATTTGTAATATTTACCCCTTTTATCACAGGGAGATTAAATGAATTACACACAATCGTATCTCTAAGAAATAGTTCTGATGAAATCTGAGTGACAATATCTAGCGTATCTCTACAACCATATTGATCTTGAAAGAAAATAGAAGCTGCACCTTTAGCGATCGAAGAAACACTTCCAGAAAAAGAATTAATCGAAAGAACAGAAGTGTTTGATGAACTCCATGAAGAAGCAATTGAAGGATTCGAAGCCGTAAATTGAGAACTAACGTTAGAGCATAAAGAATCCGATCCTATTATTTTTGGTTTTCCATTAACTGAAATAATCAGTGAGTCCTTACACCCATTTAAAGCGGTATAAATAAGCGTGTCTTTTCCTGGTTTTAAAGCAGTTAAATTACCTAATGCATCAATTGTCGCAATAGCATTATTTAACGATAACCAAGGATTAATTGATGAAGAGGGTAAATCAGCTAACAATTTCTTTTTTTCAAACTG
The DNA here is from genome assembly GCA_945897755.1 of Chryseobacterium gleum. GTDB lineage: Bacteria > Bacteroidota > Bacteroidia > Flavobacteriales_D > Crocinitomicaceae > CANHVK01. The sequence goes on from CAMDGH010000024.1 coordinate 8,925, forward strand.
ACAATAAGAAACTGCATTTGAAGAGGAAGTTATATCAGGAGCGGGAATTGGAGTAACCTTCTTATAAATTTTAGATTGACAATTCATGTAAGATTTAATATTACACTCATACTCGGTTTCTTCAGATGGTGAAATAAGTAAGGTATTATTTGTTCCTAGTACTAGCGGTGATCCTTTTATTTTCCATTCATAACTTGCTGCTCCTGACGGTGCGATTAAAGTGAGTGATTGACCTGCACATAGAGAAGAACTTCCTTGAATCTCCATCGAACGACACTCTGCATCAACATAAGCATATCCAAAATGCCCCCCATGGGAACAATCCAATGCTGTAAACCGAATCGTTATACACTTTCCAATATAAGCTGATAGATCTAAAAAAACGGGCGTCCATGGCTTATAGTATACAGGAGTTACAAGTTTAGTTGGGTCAATGGTTTCAAAGTACTCAACCAACTTTAATGAATCTGCTTTTATAAAACCAGGTACACTTCCAGATGCAACAACAAGGTATTCTCCACAGCTAATCTTGTTACCATCGCAATCGAGCGCATCAATCTTAAACATGGGTTGCTGATGTTTATCATGTCCCTCATCTTCAAAAACAACCGCATAATAATAAATAAAAAGAGAATTTGATGCTTCAACCTTAAATTGTTGTTCAATTGAAGCTCCTTTATTCCCAGTTCCTATACCATCTCCTAACCTAAGTGAATTTCCCGATCCAGGGTTAGTTGTTGTAAAACCGGCAATTGGATCTAATAGTGAAAGAGTTGAACTTAATTTATGGTTAGAGGTAGATGAATTATAAGCAGTTGAAAAATATGGAAAAAAAACGGGATAAGGCTCACCTATATTACCTTCATAAGCAATACCTTGTGTAGTTGTCCATCCAGATTTAGTATTTAGATCAAAGCCGATATTAGTACATGCCTCTTGCATCGGAGTCAAATAGATGGAAAGATCATAATCTATACCCAAAGGGTTTAGTAATCCATCATTATCTAACATCACAGAATAAGAACTATTTTTAGTCACATTAAATGAAACTTCAATTAAACCTAATTGTTGATTTGTAACTCCATCAACCGCTTTAGATAAAGCATTATTACCTAAATCGGTTTTTGAAGTAACTAATGTTGAAGCACCTGGTTGTCCATTCCAAACTGAAACGGAAGGATAAACTCCTGAAGCGCTTGTTTTATAAATAAAACGCAAGGTAATACTCCCATTACTTGTTGGAGTAAAAACGTAAAACCAATCTGGTCCAGTTGTATATGAAGAGTTAAATCCAGTAGGGTTTTGAATATTATTCCCCGCACCTAATGTCGTTTGATTTAGCTTTAAATAAGGAAGTGTGATAGTTGAATTTAAAGCAGCTGCGTAATCTGTACCACCATTTTGACTGAATACAGAAAAGCAAGCACAAATTACAAAACAAAAAGAAAAACACTTTTTAAACGCCATTTACTTCTTAAAATTAAGTAAAATTTCATTGTAACTAATTTCAAACGTTTTCATTACAAAAAAACCATATACATTCGTCTGTACTATCCGATATCTAAAACTTGTCAAAAACAAAAATAGAATATAGAATCATTAATTGCGCTTTTTTCACTTAAAAAAGCATGATTTTAAATTTTAACTATCAAAAATTAAACGATAGTGAATTAACAAAAGTTGCTTTATGACAGCTTAAATATAACTAAAAAATAATTTTTAACTGTTTTTAAACAAGACAAATCGATATTTACCCCCTCATATCTCCTTTGTTTTTATTCCATTTTGTACATTTGCACAATGAGTTCAGTTAGACAAAATAAAATAGAAGGAGTTATACAAGAAGAATTATCTGTTTACTTCCAACGCAGTGCAAGGGATCTGTGCTTAGGAGCAATGGTTAGCGTAACTGTGGTAAGAGTAACTTCAGACTTATCATTAGCAAGAGTATTTCTCAGTGTTTTTGGAGGTCCCGTCAAAGAGGAAGTATTAAAAAACATACAAGAGAATTCAAAAAAAATACGAGGAGAGGTTGGTAAAAGACTAAAAAACATGCGTAAAATTCCTGAGCTCGTATTTAAGATTGATGATTCATTGGATTACGCAATGGAAATTCAAAACCTCCTAACTAAAAAATAAAGCTAATCAACGTTCCTTTTTATATCGCTCGAAAATACCTTTCTTCAAAAAAAAGGAGCAAAAATGTAATACATCTTATTACCCGTATTTCTATAATCGGTATAGCCGTCATTACCGCATCACTTGTTATTTTAATCTCCGCTTTTAATGGGATAGAAAAAATAGTTGAAGGAATGTATTCCTCATTTGATTCACACATAACAATACGCTCAAAAATAGGTAAAACCTTTGACGAAAAAACACTGAAATTAAACGAGTTAAAACAAATCGAAGGCATTTCTATGATTTCAAAAGCGATTGAAGAAATTGTGGTACTAAGACATGAGAAAAAATGGGTTAATGCTCGGATTTTAGGTGTAGAAAATTCTTTTTTATCTATGATTTCGATTCATGACATGAAAAACAATCAATACACACATCTAGTCGATGGAAGTCCTAATATAGAATACGATGGAAAATCATATGGTTTAATTGGAGCTAACCTACTTCAAAAACTAAACGGTTATATCCCTTTTAATTCAGGTCACGAATTAATCACCTGTTATGCACCAAGAAGAGATGCTAAAATTAGTGTAAGCTCAAATCCTTTTTCGATACAACAAATACAAATCGCAGGAAGAATTAATTACAACAAAGAAGTAAACGATGAGGCGCTCATTATCCCAATTAAATTAGCTAAATCAATATTGGACTATGAATCCGATATTTCAGCTTTATACATCAATACCATAAACAAAGAAAAAATAGCTGAAATAAAAGAAAAAATACTATCCATCATTCCTTCCACTTTTGAAGTAAAAACACATCTTGAAAAAAACGAACTCATTTACAAAACAAGTAAATCTGAAAAACTGATTGTAATATCAATATTGGTTTTTATATTTATTTTAGCCGCAGTCAACCTAGTAGCATCATTAACAATGCTTTTCATAGAAAAAAAGAAAAATATTTTAACACTTGAAACGCTTGGAGCCGATAAGCAATTTATTTTTAAAATATTTTTTTATGAAGGATTACTTATTTCATTCAAAGGTATTTTCATTGGTTTTATAAGTGGGATTCTAATTTGCTTATTACAATTAAAATTTAAATTACTCCTATTACCCGGTGCAAATGGAGAAGCATTCCCAATCTCCTTTGATCTCAATGACGGAATACTGGTTGTCTTTTTAGTTTCATCACTTTCTATTTTAGCATCTTATTTCCCTGTAAAATTTCTTGTATACAAAAATAAAATCAATCGAATCGACGCAACTATAGATTAGCTTTTTATTTTCTTTCAAAATCAAAAGACTCTTGTTATATTTGTTGTAAATATGGAAAAAGAATGAGTGAATTTGTTGTTTCAGCACGAAAATACCGACCACAGACCTTCAATACAGTTGTTGGACAGAAATCGATAATGAACAATTTCAAAAATGCGATTAAAAACAATCATATAGCACATTCTTTTTTATTTTGCGGCTCTCGGGGAGTTGGTAAAACTACTTCAGCACGTATCTTAGCTAAAACAATAAATTGTTTTAATATCACATCTGAAACAGAGGCATGTGATGCATGTGAATCATGCATATCATTTAATTCTGGTGTATCATTAAATGTTCATGAATTAGATGCCGCATCAAATAATTCAGTTGATGACATTCGTTTTCTAGTTGATCAAGTAAGAGTACCCCCTCAATTAGGAACACATAAAGTATACATCATTGATGAGGTTCATATGCTTTCTAATAATGCCTTTAATGCGTTCTTAAAGACATTAGAAGAACCACCAGCTCATGCTATTTTTATTTTAGCAACTACTGAAAAACACAAGATTATACCTACCATATTATCCCGGTGCCAAATCTTTGATTTCAATAGAATTTCGGTTAAGGATATTGCAGACCATTTATCCTACATTGCTTTAGAAGAAGGGATAAGTGCAGATTCAGAGGCATTAAGGCAAATTGCACTTAAAGCTGACGGAGCACTTAGGGATGCACTCTCAATTTTTGATCAAATTGTTAGTTTTTCTGGAAATAACATTACCTATCAATCTGTCATAGATAATTTAAACATTTTAGATTACGACTATTATTTTAGGATTGTAGAACATGCTCAAAAAGAAGATATTCCATTTTGCCTCCTTCTGCTCAACGACATCATCAATAAAGGATTTGAGCCACATCGTTTTCTTATTGGTTTAGCTGACCATTACCGAAATCTGCTCGTTTGTAAAGACGTTAGAACCGCAAAATTACTAGAGGTTGGAGAGTCTGTTGAAACACGCTTTATTGATCAATCGAAAACAATTGAAATACCTCATATTTTAAGAGCATTGGGTGTTTTAAGTAAAGCCGATGCATCATTTAAAGAATCGAAAAACAAGCGGTTATTAACAGAGTTAGCCCTTATGCAATTATGTTCAATAAAAAATGAGCTAGAAAAAAAAAAGAATTAACTGATTTTGTAGAGCTTGTTCCTTTCGAAGGACAACTAGATAAAAAAAAACTTTCAACACAAAGTCCGGCTAGTGCTAAGCCATCCACTTATACTCCTCCCCCCTTTAAAAAAGCAGTTCGTACACTCACGAAACCATCAGGCAATATAAACTCAACTCTCATTTCCATAAGTGGAATTAGAGAAGAAGAAGTAGAGAGTGAAATACAGTCTATCCAAACTATTAATAAACCTCGCTCTATTTTCTCTCTAGATGATTTAAAAATGATCTGGAAAAAATTCGCTTTTAAAATGAAGGATGAAGGGCACGACACCATTTATTTGGCAATGGTGAAAAGAGATCCAAAGCTTCAAGGTAGCTCGATAATTAACCACGAAGTAGATAACCAAGTTCAGATTGATTACATCAAAATACATCACTTCGAATTAATTGATTATTTAAGAAATGGTTTAAATAATTGGGGAATAGAAATAAATTTCTCAATCAATGACACTCCTAACGAAAACATCAAACATCAAACTGGAAAAGAAAAATTCAATGCTTTAGCGAGAAAAAACCCTAATCTTCACACCCTACAAAAAACATTTAATCTAGACATCGAATACTAGCAATCTAAAATAAATCCCTTTCCTATTTAGTTTTTGAAGTTCTCTCCTCAGCTAATACATTTAAAAAAAGTTGAATTCCAGAATAACATTTTTCTAACTCTATGTTAGACATGCAATAAGGAGGATTCAAGAAAACAATATTCCCTAATGGCCTAATTAGCAATCCTAAATCTAAAAAGAACTGATACGCTCTATCCCTAATGGATGAGAAATAAGAGCTCGTATTTTCTTCCAAAATTTCAATTACAAGAATAGTACCCAATTGACTCGTCCGTACAGCAAGATTCCCCTTAAGTGTAATTAAAAAATTAGAATGAGCAAGAGAAATACGGTTTATTGACTCCTGAAAAGAGTTCTTTTCAATTAAATCAATATTTGCGCAAGCAAGGGCACAAGCAAGGGCATTTCCGGTAAAAGAGTGACCATGTAACAATGCCTTTGTTTTTTCGGGTGCCAAAAAAGCATCATAAATAGAATTCGTTGCGACGGTCAATCCCAAAGGTAAAACACCTCCTGTAAGCCCTTTCGATAAACAAATAATATCAGGCTGAACAGAAAGATGATTGCACGCAAATAATTCACCCGTTCTACCCCATCCAGTCATAACCTCATCAAAAACGACCAAAACATCATATTTCGAAGCAATGTTCACTAATTCTTCTAAAAATGAAGCACTATAAATCCGCATCCCAGCGGAGCCCTGAATCAATGGTTCTAATATCAAAGCAGCACAATCACCCTTAGAGAATAAATGATCCGCCATACTAAGAACGGACGCTTCATTTTCTAAGAAGGGAAAATCTAAGTAATCAACAGCGAAAAATAAATGTTCAAACGGTTCATTAAAACACCCTCGCTGAGAAATAGACATTGCACCAAAAGTATCCCCGTGATATGCACCATCTAAAGCAACAATCCTTTTTTTAGGAATCTCTTTGTTAAACCAATATTGAAAAACCATTTTCAAAGCTACTTCTACCGAAGTTGAACCATCGTCTGAAAAAAAGACTTTTTCTAATTTCGAAGGTAAAAGACCGACCACCCTTCTTGCTAACTCAACGGCTTTAGGATGAGTTGCACCAGCAAAAATAACATGATCAATTAAATCAAATTGTTGAATTAATGCCTGTTTCAGATGAGGATGACCATGACCATGAATATTAACCCACCAAGAAGAATTACAATCCAAGTATTTTTTTCCATCGGAAGTGAGTAAGGTAGAATCCTTGGCTTCAATAATTACCAATGGATCTGAAGCTGTTTGCATTTGAGTAAAAGGATGCCAAACAAAAGACTTATCCTCTTTTAAAATAGTATCATTTAATATCATATTCCTTCTCAAGTTCTTTGGTATATTTACTTTTAAAATAGAGGTAATCAAGTTCAAATTTTTTGTCTTTAAATTCTTTATGATACTCCATCACAATCATCAAATCTACCTTTTCAGTAAGCGACTGAAAAAGATCCTTTGATGTAGGAATATTCGAATTTCCTATCTCTATTAATTCACCATCAACAATGTCTTTATACTCCAATGCAACAGATTTACCTGATTCAGAGCAAGCAAACAAAAGGAATGAAAGAATTAAACAAAAAACAGGTAAACGGAAAATTTCTAGATGAGAATTAAAAATGAATACATCTTTAATTCTGTTTTTTTTCTTTAGCACCATTTATTTTTTTTTTAGATTACGTTATTTACATTACCTGACTTAAGCTTTTTGATTATCGTTTTTTTTTTGCTGTTTCAGCATCTTTATATTTAACACAATATAAACTATATTTTATTAAATAACTAATGAACAAAATTCATGCTTTTATTCATTCTCAGTTGAAGCTAATTTAGATTTGACTAGACGCCTACATCAAATAAATTTACTCTTCTTCGGTGTCATCAAATAAAGTAGGATTACCGCCCCCATCTTTATCGGAAGGTTTGATAATGTCCCATTCCATTGTTGCATCAGGGTCAACAGTAGTAGAATCGGTAATTATATCTTCGGGCCATGGCTCTCCCCCATCAATTTCATGCGTCAAGATGATTTCTTTGACTTTCAACTTTGTTAACTGATTTCCTTGCGCCTTCATCCCCTTAACATCAATCAGATCTGCTAGATTCACAACATTATCGGGTAAGTTTTTCGTTTCACGAAGCAACTTATTATACACAATTCTAACCTCAGGTCGATATGCCGTGGCAACCACGTCGAGGTAAGAACCTTCAAACTCTGAGATAAAAAGCACTTTTTTATCCGTAGTTACCTCACAATAGAATCGTTTGACATAATGAAGTTCTTTTTCAGCATCAAAATAAACAGCAGTTACAGGTCTTTTAGGGATCCATTTTTCAATATGAATCATATCCTCATCAAAATGGTTTGCTAAATCAAAAGAAGTTAGCCGATATTCACCAGACCTATACAAAGTTAAAATTCGATCATTCCCTTTAAAAGAACCTAAGAAAGCCCCTCTTCCTTCGTCATTCAATCTTCCCACAATCTTATCGTACCAAATTTTTCGTGCAGCTAAAGTGGATCCACCAACCTCTTTCTGAACGATTTTCTGAACGATTTCCTTTGTAACTCTATTTCCCGCTGATGATCTGGATTTTATAAGTAAATCACCAAAATCAACATCAAATCTCAATCGCTTTAAATGTGGCCTTGGACGAAGTAAAACAGAAACAATTTCTTTTTCACCGTTAGGATGGACAGAAAAATAGAGTAATTTACTTCCCTTTTCACCACGTGTCATATCGTATTCAGTATCCCTTGTAATGGAATTGACATAGAAACGCTTCATCATTGTAGCACCACCAATACCATCTTGATAAATCATATGATAAATAGTACGGGTATCTCCACGCTTCCAAACAGTCGCAAAAATAATTCCTTTACCCACGAATTTTTTCTCAGAAACCTTAGTAACAAGCATCTTACCATTACTAAAAAACACGATGATATCGTCTATTTCGGAACAGTCCGCAATGGGATCTGTTTTTTTCAAGCTCCAACCAATAAATCCTTCTTCTGGATCCATGTATAACTTTCGATTTGCAATAATCACCTTCGTAGCAGTAATCGTATCAAAAATTTTGATTTCCGTTTTACGTTCTTTTCCTATACCAAATCGTTTTTTTATATCCTTGTAATAATCAATTGCATACTCAATCAAGTGTGCCATATGACTTTTAACAATTTCCATTTCCTCTTCAAGTTTCACAATCAATTCATCTGCCTTATCACTATCAAATCGAGTGATTCGGATCATTTGAATTTGGGTTAACTTTTGTAAATCATCGTCATTGATCTCTCTAAAAAAATGACTTTTAAAAACATCGAACCGAGAATAGAGATAGGAGTACAATTGCTCCCGATTAGCATACAATTTAAAATCGATGTACATTTCCTCTCGAATAAATATCTTTTCCAAGGTGGAAAAATGCCATTGTTGAGAAAGTTCATCCAATCTTATTTCCAACTCATATTTAAGTAAGCGAACTGTTGTATCTGTATTGACACGTAATATTTCGCTCACCCCAATAAACCTTGGCTTATCTTTATCAATAATAGATGCATTTGGAGAAATAGAAGATTCACAATCTGTAAATGCGTACAAGGCATCTAGAGTTCTATCAGGAGAAACCCCAGGAGCTAGATGAATCAAAATTTCAACTGAAGCCGCTGTATTATCTTCTATTTTCTTAACCTTAATTTTTCCTTTTTCATTTGCCTTGACGATCGTTTCAATAAGCGAACCGGTATTAGATCCAAAGGGTATCTCTTGAATCATCAACGTTTTATTATCGATTTTTTTAATCTTAGCACGAACCCTCACTTTACCACCTCTCAATCCATCATTATAATTAGAGAAATCAGCCATACCACCAGTAGGAAAATCAGGGAAAATTTCCACTTTTTTTCCTTTGAGGTGATTAATTGACTGATCAACCAATTCAATAAAATTGTGAGGAAGAATTTTACACGCCATTCCAACAGCAATCCCCTCAGTCCCTTGAGCTAATAGCAAAGGAAACTTAACAGGGAATTGTTCCGGTTCTTTATTTCGGCCATCATAAGAAGTTAGCCACGTAGTTGTTTTCGGATTAAAAACGATATGATTTGCAAACTTTGACAAACGGGCTTCAATATAACGTGGGGCAGCTGCACCATCGCCAGTAAGTATATTCCCCCAATTTCCTTGACAATCAATAAGTAATTCTTTTTGTCCTAACTGAACTAAAGCATCTCCGATAGAAGCATCCCCGTGCGGATGATACTTCATTGTATTACCAATCACATTTGCAACTTTGTTGTAGCGTCCATCATCTAGCTCCTTCATAGAATGAAGAATCCTTCGCTGAACCGGTTTTAATCCATCATACAAAGAAGGTACAGCACGTTCAAGTATAACATAAGAAGCATAGTCTAGAAACCAGTTTTCATATAATCCATTCAATGGAATAATCACATCATCCACCTTTGATTTCTCAAACGGATTATGTGAATTTTCATCTGAATTATTTGTTGGTAAGGACATATCGTCCTTTTCGTCCTCACTCATCGTTACTTTCTTTATCTTTATTTAAACCTTCATTCAATTTACGCAAACGTTCGAGAGCTAATTCCTCTGCAATATCTTTTTCTATTCGTAAATTATCTATAATAAAATCTTGTCTTTCAGGCGTATTTTTACCCATAAAGTAAGATAGAATCTCTTCAATCGAAGCCTCTTTAGATAAGATTACTGGTTCTAAACGAATATCTTCCCCAATAAAATGTTTAAACTCATCCGGTGAAATTTCCCCCAATCCTTTAAAACGAGTTATCTCAGGATTTTTACCCAATTCTTCAAGTGCCTGCCTTCTTTCGTCTTCACTATAACAATAAATTGTTTTTTTCTTGTTGCGTACCCTAAACAATGGTGTTTGAAGAACATACACATGGTTTCTTTTTACTAAATCAGGAAAAAAACGAAGAAAAAATGTCAATAAGAGTAAACGGATATGCATTCCATCGACATCGGCATCCGTTGCGATAACAATTCGATTGTAACGGAGATTATCCATATCGTCCTCAATATCTAAGGCTGCTTGAATTAGATTAAACTCTTCATTTTCATACACCACTTTTTTAGACAAACCATAGCAATTCAGAGGCTTTCCACGAAGTGAAAATACCGCCTGAGTATTAACATCTCTAGATTTAGTAATCGAGCCACTTGCAGAATCTCCCTCAGTAATAAATAAAGTAGTATCTTCCCTTCTTTCATTTTTAAGATCTGTAAAATGAGCACGACAATCGCGAAGTTTTTTATTGTGTAAACTGGATTTCTTTGCCCTATCCCTTGCCAACTTTCTAATTCCAGAAAGCTCTTTCCTTTCTCTTTCAGATTGCTTAATTCTTTTTTCTAATGTTTCAGCTATTAAAGGATTACGATGCAAATAATTATCTAATTTTTCTTTTAAGAAATCGTTAATAAAAGAACGTATTGATTGCCCTCCAGGTTCAATCTCTTGTGAGCCCAATTTTGTTTTCGTTTGCGATTCAAAAACAGGTTCAACCACTTTTACTGCTACAGCAGCAACAATCGATTGTCTGATATCCGACGCATCATAATTTTTATTGTAAAAATCACGAATTACTTTTGCGACCGCTTCTCTAAATGCGCTTTGGTGAGTTCCACCTTGGGTAGTATGCTGGCCATTCACGAAAGAATAGTAATCTTCTCCATAACTCGAACCATGAGTAAAAGCAACCTCAATATCTTCTCCTTCCAAGTGAATGATTGGATAAAGTGGTTCGCCATCCATATTATTTTCGAGTAAATCTTTTAAGCCATCTTTAGACTGATATTTTTCTCCATTGAAATAAATCGCCAACCCCCTATTAAGGTAGCAATAATTCCAAAACATTTTTATCAAATAAGGAGACTTGAAATTAAATTTCTTGAAAATAACTTCGTCGGGAATAAACTCAACGTAGGTTCCGTTTACTTCATCTGTAGTAGTAATATCTTTCTCTTCAAGAAGTTCTCCTCTTTCAAAAACAGCCTCTTTCTTTTGACCATCGCGAACAGAATAGAGCATAAAATAACTACTCAATGCATTAACCGCTTTAGTACCCACCCCATTTAAACCAACCGATTTCTTAAAAGCTTTCGAATCATACTTACCACCCGTATTCATTTTAGAAACAACCTCAACTACTTTACCTAATGGTATCCCACGTCCAAAATCCCGCACCGAAACCTTACCATCTTTCACCTTTACATCAATGCGTTTTCCATTACCCATCACAAACTCATCGATACAATTATCGACAACCTCTTTGGCTAGTATGTATATCCCGTCGTCAGCAGCAGCACCATCTCCTAATTTACCGATATACATTCCTGGACGCAACCTAATGTGTTCTTTCCAATCGAGTGATCGAATATTATCTTCCGTATATTGATTTTCAGTCATTTTTTGAATGTTATTTTAAAGTCTTCATATTGTTTTAAATGACATAAATTAGAGATAAAGACTAAATTTAAACCTTTAAAAAACACACACTTTTTAATATTAGTAAAAACCCAACACAAACAAGCTCTATAATCCAACAAGCAAAAATAGAACAGAATAAAAGAATATTTCATATCAAACCCCAATACTTTTAAACGAATTGACGTTGAAAAACAAAGGAAAAATCATATTATCAAAATTCACCAAAAACGAATGCTCAAAAAAAAAACTATATTTGTGATGTGCAAAACCAATTTATACTCATCTTATGAAAAAAATTATTTTCCTATCCCTTATCTCATTACTGTTTCTACACTGCACTAAAATAGACAATAGCCAAAAAGAAAAAGACGATTTACTCATAAAAGGGTATTTCGATAAAAAGAAAGACTACTTCGAATTACATAAGATTAAGCCAATAAAAACAGAATCCGGACTTTACTATTCAATCGACCCAGAAACGAATAAAAATACTGGAAAACAACCATCAGAAAACGCAACAGTTAGAATTTCCTACACAGGAAAGTTATTGAATGACTCTATTTTTGATACATCAATTGGATCTGAAATCTCACTTTCAAGCACAATACAGGGTTGGAAAGAAGGGATAGTTAAATTCAAAGTTGGTAACAAAGGGCAACTATTTATCCCTTCTCATCTAGGATATGGGAAAACGGAAAAGTCAAAAATACCAGCATCCTCCGTATTGGTATTTGAAGTAGAAGTACTAGAGATCGTTAGATAAATTCTTTCTCATTTTCATAAAACGTTTAATATCCTTAGGCAGCTTTAAGTTTTTATTATCTTGAAAAGATACTACTTTTAATTGCTTCGACTCTAAAATAGAAGAAGGAATAAAATTCAACCTATTCCTATCTACATTTAACATTTCCAAATACTCGAATTCAAAAATACATGTATTTAATTCATTCAATAGATTGTCATTCAAATTAAGTGTTTTTAGGTGATTCAATTCGCAAAATTGAGCTGGTAAACTTATCAGCTTATTTAAACTTAAATTTAATGTTTCCAACTCCCTTAAATTACAAACTAAGTAATTCAATTCACTTAAATCAGTTAGCATTAAATCTAATTCTTTTAACTTCGTGTAAGTACTAATAAAATCTGGAACAACAAAGGATGAATTAAAACTTAAGTTTAAATAAGTTAATTTTTTAAGTTTTGACAATGAATCCGGAAGACTTCTTAATAAATTATCACGTAAATCTAAATAAGAAACCTTAGACAATCTTCCAAGAAAATTTGGTAAGGCAACGAATTTATTCCTTCCTAATTCCAAGTGATGTAATTTAGTTAACCCGCTAAACGAAATAGGTAAATCATATAATACATTCACATTTAAATCCAATCCACACAAGGCAGTTAATCCACCAATAGAAATCGGTAATTCTTTTAGTTGATTATTATTTAATGTCAACCAAAACAAGGACTTCAACTTCCCAATACTATCTGGAAGATAAACCAACCTATTTACAGAAGCATTTAACTCTTTGAGCTCAGTAAGATTACATAGTGTACTAGGTAACTCTGTCAATTGATTATGCTGAAAGAAACATGTATTCAACTGCTTTAAATCACCAATTGCTGGATGAATTTTAGTAATATTATTAAACGACAGATTTAATTGTTTTAATTTGAGCAAGCGGCCAATCGAAGAAGAAACAAATGTTATTTTATTATTTGAAAGATCTAATTCCTCTAAATTAGAAAACTGAGCTAATTCTTCCGGCACCTTCCTCAGCTTAGTATAACTTAAATCTAACTTATACACATCCATAGGACGCTTTAGTGCTTCATTAAAATCTGAATACACCTTATCTTTCTGACCAAACAATGAAGATAATGAACATAAAAAAATAAATATGCATTGTTTTTTCATTTTAGAAAAATAAAGATTTGATAAGTACTAAAACTAAACTACATTAATATCATTACGAAACTTTTCTTTTTCATTTTTCGGAACAAACAAAAGCGATACAAACCCAATAAAAAAGAACATCGCAACTGACACAACAGAAAACCGCAATGACCCAGTAAGATATTCGATCAAGCCAAAAAACAAAGTTCCAATAACAATACCAATCTTTTCAGTTGCATCATAAAACGAAAAATAACTTGCATGATCTTTCGTTTCAGGCAAAAACTTAGAATAAGTAGAACGTGCCAAAGCCTGCATCCCTCCCATCACTAAGCCGACCGAAGCAGCCATTACATAGAACGCATTCGGCTCAGTAATAAAGTATGCAGAACAACAAATAAAGAACCACAGAAACACACCTAACAACAACGTGTTTTTATTTCCAATAAAAAAAGAAAGTTTAGACATCAAAAATGCGCCTAATGCCCCAAGAAGTTGAATCAACAAGATAGCGACAATTAATCCCGAAGCACTTGCATCATCAGGCCAATTTATCTCCCGTGTAGCAAAAATAGTAGCCATAAGCATTACTGTTTGAACACCTGTATTAAAAAAGAAAAAAGAAATTAAAAACCGTTTCAAGCGTTTGGTTTTCCCAAAGGCTTTAAAGACCATTACTAACTCCCTAAATCCCCTCCACAGTCCTTTTTTGGGTTTTCGATCATACACATTATTCGGAAGCACATGGAACGTAACCTGACTAAATCCAATCCACCAGATAGCAACAAAAACAAAACACCATTTAACAGGCATTTGAAGAAATTGAATCCAAACCAAGCAAAATATAAGCAAAAGCATCGAACCAAGGTAGCCCATAGAGAACCCTTTTGCTGAGATACGATCATGATCTTCCACATCAGCTATCTCAGGCAAGAATGCATTATAAAAAACCAAACTGTTCCAAAAGCCGATACTTGCAAAAAACAACGAAAGCATTCCCAACTCTATTTTATCAGGATCAAACCAGAATAAAGAAACACACGAAAAAGCACCTAAATAACAAAACAGTCTCATAAACTTCTTCTTAGTCCCAGTGTAATCAGCAATGCCAGACAACAATGGAGACAAAAACGAAACTACTAAAAATGAAGCAGACAAGACAAACGAAAGCAAAACAGAACTAGACAATTCGACTCCAAAAAAAAGGACCTTAACCTGTTCACCTTTATTAAGTACCTCGCCATCCCTACCTAATCGATGAAGATAATGTTTAGTGGTTACAGCATCAAAAAAAATAGGGAAAATCGCCGAAGAAATAACTAAATTATACACAGAATTAGCCCAATCGTAAAAAACCCAGCCATTAATTATTTTCTCGTCTCCCTTTATTATCATAACAAGTTCAATTGTCAGACAAATAATCATTCAAATATTCAAACAAAGGCATTAATTCCCCATTCAAATTTGTTTCACTACCACGCTCAATCGTTTTATCCGGATCTCCGTTAAAAAAATTCGGTAAAACATATGAGATAAAATCATTTCCAAAATCTTCAGAAGCATCCATCGGTAACTCACAAGGCAAATTATCAACAGCCATTACAGCAACAGCATCTTTTCTCATAAAATCGACCTCTTGTTTAGAAACAGGATCAAACCCATAAACAGGATTCAATATCGTGCTTGGCCTAATCGTGCATGCAATCGGGCCTGCAATATCACATGAAATATCAGCAACCACCTTTAAACGTTCATTAGTAGCCAAATCCTCTTGAGTCAAAATAAATGGAGACTTTGAAGACCAAAAGTGACAAGCAATATACATGTCAGCTTCCTTAGCAAAAGAATTAAAAACCGATTTATACTGCGAAGAATCTTCGTAAAATAACCTTTTGTCAAATTCAGACCCACTCACATGAGCAAAATAATCATTCACTTCGAGGTGCGTAAAAATTGGACTGTCAAATGAATTTGAAAACTCATTCGGAGCAACTTCAACAATCGGTAATAAATTTAAAATCTCGCGTGCACCAAAACCAACTCTTCCAAAACCAGTAGCTACAATTTTAGTGTTTTTAGGTAAAACAACTTTTTTAAGCTCTTCATTAAGTTCGGCTCTATCTTTGCATTCACATGCTTTTTTCAAAATGTATAGCTGATGTTTCAATCCAAAAGCTCGGAATCCATTATAACAACCAACAATCCCAGCATAGCGACCAAAGCCAATCAAACGCTTACCCACCCTATTCTTTAATACCTCATAATCAATCAACTGTATCTTATTATCTATAATTGACTTTAATAAAGACCTGTTATATGACTGTTTTTTAATTGTATGAGAGAAAAACATAAACTTTTTGTTCGGTATCAGATCATTAATTTGCACCTCCTTCACACCCATAATTAAATCACAATCAGACAAATCTTCTTGTAGCACTATTCCAGCATCTACATAAGATTGATTGTCAAACTTTCTGATAGAACTAGGTTGAACAACGACATCAACAAAAGGGTAACTATCTTTAATAAACCTGCATTGTTTCGGCGTTAATGGAACACGGAAATCAGGAGGAACCTTACCTTCTCTTAACACCCCAATCTTAAAATTTTCCATGATATTAAACTAAATAATATTTAAAATTCACTCCCAATAGGAGAAGTTAATAAAAAATCATCAATTAATTGCCTGACACACCCTTTACCACCCGGTAAAGAAAGGATCACATCTACATGATTCTTCACAACATTAACGGCATCAGAAGGGCAAGCACTAAATCCGACCACTTTTATAAGTGGCAAATCATTCACATCATCTCCGATAATACCTACTTCATGCAACATAATATTCATTTCTTCCATCCATGATTCAAGAACAGCCATTTTCTTTTCTCTGCCGACATAGCATCGATTAATACCCAATAAAGAAGCGCGTGCTTTAACAGCACCTCCTTTAAATCCTGATGAAATAATACCTACTTCAAGCCCCCCTTTTTTAATCAACTCTATAATCCCCATCCCATCTTTGGTATTGAACTTCTTGAATTGATCTTCACTTTCTGCGAAATACATCCCACCATCGGTAAGTACCCCATCAACATCAAGAATCAATAATTTTAATGAGCTAATCTTATCCGTAAGCATCTCATTTTTAAACATCGGTTTAAATAAAATCGATTGCAAATCAACGAGATATTCTTCACAAATAGCCTCCAATTCTACCAATGGAATTTCAGAAACACTATCAACCTGAAAATCTTCTAAAAAAGCAAGAAAGTCTAAACCAAATTTTTGGCAAATCCCTTTTAAATTTTGTTCTAGGTAATTCATCACACTAAATTATAACCAACACTTGAAGCCACCGGCTTCAAAGAATCAAGTAAAGACTCAAATTGCGTATGCGTTAATTGTTGAGAAGCATCCGATTTTGCTAATGTAGGATTAGGATGAGATTCAATCAATAAACCATCTATCCCCATTGCAACACAAGCTCTTGCTAAATCAGCAACGCCATAAGCATATCCCATTGCATGACTAGGATCTAAAATAATAGGTAAATTAGTATACTCTTTCAACCAAGAAACACCACACAAATCAAGTGTAAATCGAGTTCCAGTTTCAAAAGTACGAATACCCCTTTCACACAAAATCACATTTGGGTTTCCACCACAAAGCACAAATTCAGCTGCCTGAACAAATTCTTGTAAAGTAGTCCCAAACCCACGTTTAATCAACACTGGTTTTTGTGTTTTGGAGCAAGCACGTAAAATACCTTGGTCATACATCGCCTTGGCACCCACTTGAATCACATCCGAATACGCAATAATCTCATCTATATGAGTAGCATCTCTTGCTTCCGTTATAACTGAAAGACCAAATTCATCTTTCATCTTAGCTAACAATTTTAAACCCTCGAGTCCTAAACCTTGAAAACTATATGGACTAGTTCTTGGCTTGTAACATCCTCCCCTGAACAACTTAACACCCATCGTATCCATAAAAGATGCGGAAGTCCTAATTTGTTCTTCCGACTCCACAGAACAAGGACCACCAATCACTACCGTATTTTTAGTATTTCCACCAATCACAACATTGCCAATCTTAACTTCTCGCTTTAACTTCTTAAACTGAGAAGAAGCCAATTGTAAATCATTCGGAAACACCCAATTATTATCCGCAACATCCATCAAAGAATTTGGAACTTCTTTGACACCGGAACCAGTAATTAGATACGAAATCCCATTATCTACAATATGAAATGCTTTTACATCAGTTGCAAACTGAGAGGCTTGTTCACTTGTAATTGAACTTTTAAGTTGTATAATCATAATTCCCCTTTAATCAAGTTAACAAATGTAATAATTCCAACAGAGATTTGATCCTTATCCCAAACGGGGAAATATGAAATCGGAAAATCATGAAGTTTTAGTTCTTGAAGCATCCGATTTACAGTAAATGTATCTTCTAAACCAACCACATTGGTGTTTACAAAATCGTTTACTGAAAAATCATTCAATTGCTTTAAATTACGTAATAATCCTCTTCGAATATCTGCATTTGAAATCAAACCTATAAATCGGTTAGATTCTCCTAGTACGATACAGAATCCCAACTTTCCATTTTCAACAACCGTCAAAACAGACTCAAAAGTGAGTTCTGATTCACTAATAACTGGACATTCAGAGAGCGGAATCATAAAATCACGCACTAAAAATTGAGACTCTAAATTTCTTTTTGTCAAATTCATTAAAGCTTGACCAACACTAGCTTCATTAAACAAATAAGACCCAGAAACCGAGCTACTCACTCCCATGTTACGCAAAATAAAAGACACTTCTCCATTTACACCTCCGTCCACATGGATCGATTTAGAAGGATGTTTTCGCTGAAAACTTCTGATTTTCGAAAAATTCAAAGAATCAAATACGCCCCCACTTTGTCCAGGCACAGTAGCCATCAATAAAACAAAGTCCATCTCAGAAGCATATGCATCAAATTGATCAATTGAAGTAGGAGTAACAATCGCTAAACCTTTTTTTCCAGTAATTTCATTTGGAAATACTAAAGGATATTTCAACGGTTCAAGTTGAAAAGTGACATATTCAACAGGATAGCTAATAAGTAAATCCATGTATTTTCTAGGATCCTCGGTAATAATATGTAAATCTATAGGCAAACTACACCAAGAACGAATATTACGAATATCATCAAAAACAGTTAAATCATCATTACAATCTACATGTAGAATATCTACCTGATGATCCACTAAATCTCTAATAACCTCCTTTAAAGGTCTTTTTTTATCACTATAAATAGATGCTGAAATCTTCATTAATCAACTTTAAATTAACCAATCTGTTAAGTAAGTGTAAAAATAAGAGAGTTCATTCATTCTTACCCTTTTTCATTCTTTTTTTTTCACAAAAAAGATAAAATACATTAAAAAAAAGATAAATTTGACCTACATACCATAGTGAAAATACAAAATGATTTTTTTTAAAAACGCTCAATATACAGGAAGTAAAAATAGACTTAGTTTGTTCGATTTAACTATCCCGAAAAATTTTAATGGAGAACTGATTTTATTCATACATGGGTACATGGGTTTCAAAGATTGGGGGGCATGGGATTTATTTGGAAAATCCTTTGAACACCAAGGTTTCGGATTTTGTAAATTTAACATGACACATAATGGAGGAACAATTGATAATGGGCTTGATTTTCCTGACATAGAAGCTTTTGCCTTCAATACGTATTCAAAGGAAATTTCAGACGTTTCATTTTTATTAACACACTTAGAAAAGGAATTAAACCCACTCCCCCATATTCATTTAGTAGGTCATAGTCGTGGAGGATGTATTGCCTTATTAGCCGCTGCTGACAAAAGAATCACAACAGTAACAACCTTGTCTGGTATATCATCTATAACACGAAGATACGAAGATAAAGAAATGCTAAAAAAATGGAAAGAAACCGGAGTTAGATATGTAACTAATCAGCGAACAAAACAAGCATTACCTCATTACTACGTTCAATACCTAGACTTCATAGAAAATCAAGAAACATTAAACATTGAAAAAGCATGTAAGACACTCACTAAGCCAAACTTAGTAATACATGGTGATTCTGACCTCTCAGTTCCACTTTCAGAAGGAAATGAAATAGCAAATTGGTCAAATTCGCCGTTACACATCATTGAAGAAGCAGATCATGTTTACGGAAGTAAGCACCCATGGAATCAGACCATTTTACCAAAAGGACTTGCAGAAGTAGTGGGTATAATCAGTTCATTCATAGTAATGAATAACCCTATATACCTGAGTGAAAACAATGAAATTATAAAACAATTAATTGACTTTTCACAATTAGAAAATGGCATCAAAGAAGTTGGATTTGACTTTTTAATAGACCTAGCAAAACAGTTAGGGTTGAGTAAAAAAGAATTGATTGGGTTATTTGATAAAAATAATCACACGAACACACCTACTTCTGAAAGCAATCGAATTATTCAATTTTACCGCTTATGTTTAATGTCAAACATCGATCATAAAATTACACAAGAAGAACTAACCAACTTAAGAAACATCGCTATATCAATGGGTTTATCACCTATGGCAACTGAGGAAGTGATTAAATACCTAAAGGAAAATCCAGGGAAAGGCATACCTACAAATCAACTACTTCAGCTATTTCAAGCTAATCACAATTAATTCATCATCAATAAAAAAACATTAAATAACTAATTATACTAACCCTAATAAAAAATTAACATATAATTGAAAAAAGAATGAATTTCACTTTACTTTCCATAAAAAACAAGATTAATATTCTGTTTTTTTTTACGTGTTGTTTGTTTTTTTCTTCTTGTAATAAAACAAGTAAGCCTGAAGAAAAAACACCACCTAAAAAAGATGAAATCATTTACAAAACTTTAGGGTCTTTAGAACTTCAAACGGTCAGATACACAAAATATCAAGATGTCGGGATTTGCTCTGCAACCATTCCAACTCCAAGCGATTCAAGTGTAAACGAATTCCTAGATTTAGACAACGATTCTATTTACGATTTTCAAATTTCAGCATGGCACGCAAAATACATTTCAAGTTATTGTGGACATTGTCCTAGATATACTTATTCAATCTCAATCAAAGGACTAACGAATAAAGATTCAATAGTGAACATTACATCAAGCGACTGGCATATATCTAAACTATTTAACAGTTCAGACACCATACATATTAAAAATAATTGGAAATCAGATGGACAGCTCGTACTACAAGAAGGTTGTGCTCTCCCATACTTTACAGACTTCATTACGGGTTATATTGGCGTAAAAATCGATAAATCAGTTGGATATATCCAAATTGAACGACTACAAAATAATGGAATTCGAATTTTATCTACCGGTTTTAATAAAACAACTTTAAATAGTATTAAATGCGGTCAAAAGTAAAGTAATACTTTATCTCCAATACACTAAATCTAACTAAAAAAAGAGGTGTGTTTTTTCTTGAATCAAAATAACAAGACAAAATAGAGGCAATTTAAGATCCAAAATAGAACCCTGAAACCTATTAAACTTAAATTTAAATGTACTTTTGTATTCAATCGAAAAAAATCGAATGAATAGCCCTTTTTAATTATGCCGTTTTCAAATTTAGGTCTTCATCCTAGCGTATTAAAAAACATCAATCAACTTGGATATGAAAAACCCTATCCTATTCAATCCGAAGTAATACCAGCTGTACTAGAAGGTAAAGATGTACTTGGAATAGCAAAAACAGGTTCAGGGAAAACGGCGAGTTATATCCTGCCCATTTTAACTCAATTACAAAGTGCAAAGCCATTAGAAAATCGCCACATTCACACCCTCATACTTGTACCAACAAGAGAACTAGCAATTCAAGTAAATGACGTAACACTCCAATTTAGCAAACAACTCCCTAACCGCGTAAAATCATTAGCTGTTTTTGGTGGTGTCTCAATCAATCCTCAAATGATTGAAATGCAACACGTATCCCTGTTAATTGCAACACCAGGAAGATTAATTGAATTAGTTAAAAACAAAGCATTAGACCTATCCTCTTTAAAAACATTGGTATTAGACGAAGCGGATAAAATGCTAAACCTTGGCTTTAAAGAAGAACTAGAAAAAATTCTATCTTTTTTACCAAAAAAAAGGCAAAATCTACTCTTTTCCGCAACACTTAGCGATGATATCTCACACATCAACTCTATTGTTTTAAAAGACCCCGCAATCATTGAAATAGAATCAAAAGGAGAAAACATTGATCAAATAACACAAACAGGGTATTTTATTTCAGATGAAAAAAAAGGACCCTTACTCCGTTTTCTGATCACAAAAAACGACATGAAGCAAGTACTTGTTTTTACGTCATCTGTATTCAAAGCCGACAGCGTAACCGAAAAATTAAAAATAAATGGCATTCTAGCAATGGCGATTCACAGTAAAAAAAGCCAAAATGCCCGAATAGACGCCCTAGTAAAATTT
>CAMDGH010000025.1 GCA_945897755.1 Chryseobacterium gleum
GAATTAGTAAAAGAATATAATTCGTTCTATCAATCCTGTTTTATTGTAATAGAGCAAAATCAAGAGATAAAAAGTCTTCGCTTATGTATTAGTAAAAATACAGCCAAGTTAATTAAGATTGGATTACGGATGTTAGGAATAGAAGCTCCGATTAAAATGTAACTTAGATTACATTATAAGGCCGTTGAAAAAGTTATAAATCGAGGCGGATTAAAAATTCAACACCGGAGTTTACTGTTGTATATGAGGATTTTAAATTTTTGATTCAACGATGAGTTAGGGGTTTTGAAACTGTCTTATTATGCAAAAAAAAAACCGTTATAAAGTATAACGGTTTTTTTTTTTGAAGATTTTGTTTTATTTTTTTTCTGGTAAAACAGATCCTTTGATTGTAAGGATAATTGGTTCAGCTACGTTAGATGTAACGGTAATTGTTTTTGTGAAATCACCAACACGTTTTGTATCGTATTTAACAGCTATTTCAGATTTTTTATTTCGAGCAATAGGCTCCTCAGGTTGTTTTGCTTTAGTACACCCACAGCTGGTCTGAACATTAGAGATGATAATTGATTCTTTTCCTGTATTTTTAAATGGGAAAGAAAATGTTTCATCCGAACCAAATGGGATATTCATTCTTTCAATGGTTAAAGTGGTAAAAGAAATCGCTTGTTTTTTGGATTTCTTTTTGGACTTAACTGGAGTAGTAACTTCGTGGTTGTGTCCTTCATGGTTGTGACCTTCGTGGTTTTTTTCTTGGGATACCGCTGTCAAGCTACATCCAAAAGAAAGAAGAGAAATAAATAATAATTTTTTCATAGTGTTTTTTTTTGCAATTTTAGTGATTTTTGATTAAATATGGTGTTTATACAGATAAAAAAAGCGGAATAAAATTTTCAGATTAAATGACAACATTAGTTGGAAAGTAAAAGTCAATGACATCTTCAATCGAAGAATAAGTGTTTAATCTTATTTTATGTATTGAATCCTTTTTTTTCCATGCTATTTTTGTGATGCCTTCAATATGCTGAGGAACTCCTTTTTTGTCACCTGTATAACTTGCTTTGAACCAGTAGGTTTTTTTTAATGTGTTTTCCCCGTTGATTAGATAAGTGTGGTATGTAATTGTGATTAAATCACCTATTTCTACGTTTTCAATACCGCATTCTTCTTCTATTTCTCTTTTAGCGCCTTCTTCAGGACTTTCCTTTGATTCAAGTTTCCCTTTTGGAATGTCCCAAACACCATTGCGTTTGATAAATAAGTATTTTTCTTTTCGATTAACAATCCCACCAGCAGCTTCAATTTTTTTAAATGTTTTAAAAAATAACATCATCGTTTCTTTTGGATCTTCACATAGAATATAGATGTTTAATGTTTTTGGCAATAACTTTATAGCGGATAATAAATGTTGTTTTTCATTGAGCGCAAGGTATTCTCGAATAAAAAAACCATTAAAATCGTTCATTTCATCAATAGAAATAAAAAATAGTGGTTTGTTTTGAATAAAAACTTTATACATTTGCAGTTATGATTTTAAATAATGATAGAGCATTAAAGGTTGCTGAATTTTTATTGCAAATTAAAGCAATTAAATTACAACCTACAAATCCTTTTACATGGGCATCGGGATGGAAGTCCCCTATCTATTGCGACAATAGAGTTACTTTGTCTTATCCTATGATAAGGACTTTTATTAGACAGGCCTATGCGGATCTTATTTTAGATAAGTTTGGGAAACCAGATTTAATTGCTGGTGTTGCTACTGGAGGAATTGCTCAAGGTGCTTTGGTTGCCCAAGAATTAGGTATTCCTTTTGTATATGTTAGGACAACAGCTAAAGGACATGGCTTAGGAAATCAAATTGAAGGGTATTTTGAGTCAGGTCAAAAAGTAGTAGTTGTAGAAGATTTAATTTCTACTGGCGGAAGTAGTTTGCAGGCTGTATCTGCTCTTCGTGAAGCAGGTTGTGAAGTTAAAGGACTAGTAGCTATTTTTACATATGGTTTTGAGATAGCAAATGAAAATTTTAAAAATGCAAAATGTAATTTTGAAACATTGACTAATTATGAGTTTTTGATTGAACAAGCATTAAAGCAAGAATCCATTACCTCTAGTGATTTAGATTCATTAAAAGAGTGGAGAGATAATCCATCAACATGGATGGTTAAATGATTATCGAAAGTGATAAAAAAACAGTAGCATCTTCAATTGAATCTATTTTCGCTTTTTTATCTAGTTGTGAAAATCTATATTTTTTACTTCCGAAAGATAAGATATCGAATTGGGAGGCTAGCCCTTTGAAATGTGAGTTTAAGATTCAAGGAGGTTTTATTATTTCCTTAGAGTTGTCTGATTCAATTGAGAACAAAGAAATTAGGTTCAACTCCGGATACAAAGCTGCATTTCCTTTCACACTTTCCATCTTTATTTCTGAATTGTCTCCTGGCATATCTCAAGGTCACTTGATGTTTAATGCGAAAGTGAGTAAAACAATTCAATTAATTGCGGAAAAACCACTGCGTTCATTGTTTAATACAATGGCTGAAAATCTCAAGTCTCATTTCGAAGTGTAAAGTAAACTTCTTTTACTTGATAATGTTTTATTTCCCCTTGTGATTGAATACAAATTCTTCCATAAGAATCAACATCTTTAATTACTCCCTCAAAGCTTTTTTCACAGGATTTAAATGTGGATACTTCGTTTAATAACCAAAGGTTTGAAAGGTAGCTCTCTTTTAGTTTGTTGTGATCTCTGATTTCAAATAGTGGGTATAATTCATTTAATTCTTTAATCAGTAATTCAAGTATTTTTTCTCTTGTATAATGTGTTTTAATCTCATTTTTAATACTTGTGCACATTGGTATTTCAAATTCTTCTTGGTTTATATTTAGCCCAATGCCGATGATGCTTTGCGTGATGTAGGATCCTCTATTTTGATTTTCGATTAAAATCCCGGCAATTTTTTTGTTGTTGATTAAAATATCATTAGGCCATTTGATCAAAGCAGAAATCCCGATTTTTTTTAATAATTCACAGATACTGGAGCAGATCCAAAAATTTAAAAGTACTTGGTCATTTATTTGAAAGTCTGAGTGTGATAAAACAATGCTGATTGTGAGATTTTTTCCAGCTTCTGACTGCCATTGAGTTCCTTGTTGCCCTCTGCCATTTAACTGCTTGTCTGCCATAATTACACCGCCAGAACCTATTTTAGCTTCTTTGAACATTGTGGCAGCATAATTGTTGGTAGAATCGAGGGTTTCAATATGGATTATTTCAGTTCCGATCATTTAGTTTTAATTAACAGTCTGTAAAAATAAAATTTAATTACTTTTGTAAGAATTTTTTTTAAGTATATGTACAAAATAGCAAAAGATATAGATGCTCAAGTATTATGTGATACAATTGTGGCGGGAATGCAAGAAAACAAAGCGAGGGATATTGTTGTTCTTGATTTAAGAGGAATTGTAAGTAGAGTTTCAGACTTTTTCGTAATTTGTTCAGGTGATTCAACTGCTCATGTTGATGGAATAATGAATGCTGTGACAAGGTATACTCGAAAAGAAATTCAAGAACGTCCATGGGGGACTGAAGGTAAGGGGAATTCAGAGTGGGTTCTTCTTGATTATGTTTCAGTTGTATCTCATATTTTTTATAAAGATGCACGTTCGTTTTACGATCTTGAAGATTTATGGTCAGATGCAATTCGCATCGATATTCCTAATATTGATTAAAAATTTTTATGTCAGATAATAAAGAGAAAAAACAGAAAGGATCCTTTAATGTTTATTGGATTTATGGTGTAATTGTACTAGGTATCATTGGTGTACAGTTATATTTGAATGGTGCAAACAATGTGGCATTTAAAAGTGAACAGTTATTTTATGAATTAGCAGATTCTAATTTTGTTTCAAAAGTTAAAATTGTAAATAGGCAACGTGTTGACTTTTTTATCAATGAAAAAGGAAATGAGTTTATACAAACTTCTGCGCGTACTGATTTAAAAGAGCTTAAAAAAGTCTTTAAAGGAAAAAACAATTCAATGATTGGAAATGGAAATCCGGAGTTTCAATTGGATTTGATTGATGTGTCTAGTTTCATGACTGAAATGAAAGAAATAAACAATCGTTTGAAGGAAAAAGGAAAAACAATGATTTCCCTTCAGCCTGAGGAAGAAGTAAATTATTTGAGTAGCATCATTAGTTTTTTATTGCCGATTGTCATTTTAATTGTTATTTGGATGTTTATCATGCGAAGAATGTCCGGTGGTTCTGGTGGTGGTGGTGGTCAGATTTTCAATATTGGAAAATCAAAGGCTCAATTGTACGATAAAGGAAAGTCAACAAATGTTACGTTTGAGGATGTTGCTGGTCTTACGGGTGCTAAAGAAGAAATTCAGGAGATTGTTGAATTCTTGAAAAATTCAAAAAAATATACAGACCTTGGAGCTAAAATACCAAAGGGTGCTCTTTTGGTTGGACCTCCGGGAACAGGTAAAACCTTGTTAGCAAAAGCGGTTGCTGGTGAAGCAAAAGTTCCATTCTTTTCTCTTTCAGGTTCTGATTTCGTAGAGATGTTTGTTGGTGTTGGTGCTTCTCGCGTTAGAGATTTGTTTAAACAAGCAAAAGAAAAAGCTCCGGCAATCATTTTCATCGATGAAATTGATGCGATAGGTAGGGCTAGGGGAAAGAATAATAGTTTTGGATCTAACGATGAACGAGAAAATACACTCAATCAGTTGTTGACTGAAATGGATGGTTTTGGAACAAATTCAGGAGTTATTATTTTGGCTGCGACAAATAGGGCTGATGTTCTCGATAATGCGTTGATGAGGGCAGGTCGTTTTGATAGACAAATTTACGTCGATATGCCAGATATAAATGAGCGTAAGGCTATTTTTGAAGTACATTTAAAACCGATAAAATTAGAGGAAAACATGGATGTTGACTTCCTAGCAAAACAAACACCTGGTTTCTCTGGAGCAGATATCGCTAATTTATGTAATGAAGCTGCATTAATAGCTGCTAGACACGATAAGGTTTCCGTAGAAAAACAAGATTTCCTAGATGCCGTTGATCGTATTGTTGGTGGTTTGGAGAAGAAAAATAAAATCATTACGCTTTCTGAGAAAAAAGCAATTGCTTTTCACGAAGCTGGTCATGCAACCACGTCTTGGCTTTTGGAATATGCTTCTCCTTTAGTTAAGGTTACTATCGTTCCTAGAGGTCAGTCTTTAGGTGCTGCTTGGTATTTACCTGAAGAAAGAAGTATTACAACTACTGAGCAAATAACAGACGAGATGTGTTCTGCTTTGGGTGGTAGGGCTGCTGAAGAATTAATTTTAGGTAAAATTTCAACGGGAGCTTTAAGTGATTTAGAGAAAGTTACAAAACAAGCCTATGCAATGGTTTCCATTTATGGTTTAAATAAACGTATCGGTAATATTTCATTCTATGATTCTCAAGGAAGGGATTCTTTCACAAAACCTTATTCGGACGATACTGCTCGAATCATTGACGAGGAAGTTTCAAAAATCATTGAAGAACAATATCAGAGAGCATTTAATTTATTGAAGGACAATAAAGACAAGTTGACTGAGTTAGCTGAAAAATTGTTAGAGCAAGAAGTTATTTTCAAAGAAGATTTAGAGCTGATATTTGGAAAGCGTCCTTGGCAAGTGGAAGAACAGTTAAATATTCAAAAAGACGAAGTGCTTTTAGTGCAAAGTGAGGATGTATCTTCAACGAATGATTCAGAAATTGTAACGATAGAAGATTCTGAAGCGGAATTAAATAATGATTAATCAATTTATTCCTTGGAGTTAATCACTCCAAGGTTTTTCTATTTTTATGGTATGAGTAATTTATTAACTCGAGCTTTAACTGGTTTGTTATTTGTTTCTTTAATTGTATTTTCTATTATTTATAGTGAATGGTCTACTTTAATTGTATTTTCACTTTTTTTTCTTCTAGGTACCCACGAGTATTTTTCGTTGTTTAAAAAAAATATAACCATTGAGGTTCGTTGGTTTTTACCTACCCTTTTTTCAAGTCTTATTTTTTATTTACTTGTTTTTGGAATTTATTTTAAATCAGAGTTTAAGCTTGTTTTATGTATTATTTCTCCTTTAGTTATGTTGATTATGCTATCGGAGTTATGGCGTAAAAAAACAAATCCGCTGGTAAATATGGGGGTTCATTTACTTGGATTTGTGTATTTAATTGTTCCTTTTTATACTTTAATTGTGATTAGGGTAGAAGAACAAAATTCTGTTTGCTTACTTGTAGGTATGTTTACCTTGATTTGGTCGAACGATACCTTTGCTTACCTAACGGGTCGAATGTTTGGTAAAACAAAATTATTTGAACGTATTTCACCAAAGAAAACGTGGGAAGGTACAATTGGAGGAATCTTTTTAACACTTGGTATTGGTGTTCTTATTGCATATTATGATCAGAATCAAGGAATCGTTTTTTGGGGTATTGCTTCTCTTTTAATTGCTCCTTGTGCAATTTTTGGAGATTTGTTAGAGTCTTTGTTTAAACGTAGTTTAAATATCAAAGATTCAGGTAGTATTTTGCCGGGGCATGGTGGTATCCTTGATCGTTTTGATGCTGCTTTGTTTACGATTCCTTTTTTCTATTGTTGGTGGACAATTTATGCTTACTTTTGGCAAAATTTTTAAATTATGAAATTACATCGGGAAGGTTATTTGATTATGCTTGGAGCATTTGTGCTCCTTTTTGGATTAGGATGCATTTCTTACTCCTTTTTGGCTGATTCTTTTTGCTGGCTTTTTTGTATAATAGCGTTTATATTGGTTTCTATTTTCGGTTTAATCGTTCAGTTTTTTCGTGTACCTTCAATTGATTGTGTTTTTTCTGAAAACGATATCATTTGTCCTGCTGATGGAAAGATAGTCGTGATAGAAGAAACTGTTGAAAGTGAGTATTTTAAAGATAAAAGAATTCAAATTTCTATTTTTATGTCTCCTTTAAATGTGCATGCAAATTTTAATCCGATTTCTGGAATTGTAAGACTTGTTAAGTATCATAAAGGATTGTTTTTGGT
This sequence comes from Chryseobacterium gleum, assembly GCA_945897755.1. Lineage (GTDB taxonomy): Bacteria > Bacteroidota > Bacteroidia > Flavobacteriales_D > Crocinitomicaceae > CANHVK01. The sequence goes on from CAMDGH010000025.1 coordinate 7,073, forward strand.
TGCTTGGCACCCTAAAAGTTCAACGGATAATGAACGTTCAACTTTTGTGATTGAACATTCGTCTAAGAAAGAAGTTTTATTTAGACAAATTGCTGGTGCTGTAGCAAGACGTATTTGTTATTATGTGTCGGAAGGCGAAACGGTTAAAACAGGAGGCGAATTTGGTTTTATTAAGTTCGGTTCTAGAATTGATCTTTTTTTACCTGTTGATTCGATAATAAATGTTAAAATTGGTGATGTTGTTAAAGGTAGGATTACCAAAATTGGTGAATTAGTAAATTAATTGTATTTTTAGAAAAATATATATTATGAAAAAAATAGTTTTAAGTTTTGCATTAATTATTCTAACGGGTTTAGTATTTTCTTCAACTCAATTATCTTCGTCTAAGCTGCTTTTAGTAGATCAAACTGAAGAAAAAGCGAACGACAAAGGAAAGTGTAAAAAAGACAAAGAATGTGCTAAAAAATGTGATTCCAACAAAAAATGTGATTCAAATAAAAAGTGTAAAACAGGTAAAAAAGCTTGTTGTACTAAATAAAATCCCCGTTTTTTATTGATTTTTAGGAAAAGCCACCCATAAGGTGGCTTTTTTAATTATTGGGGTATAAAGGGAGTTTTTCAATTAGAGTAAGGCTATTTGAAGTGGTGTCAATTTTAAGATAATGATGTGATATCCCATTCGTAATCCATAAATAGGGGGCATTTATTTTGTTGTTGTACTGAGCTATTTGTTGAAGTGTAGCATGATTAAGAGGTATAGAGGTGGCCTTACATTCGATCAGTATTAATGGAAGTTGATCTTTTCCAAATACAATAATATCACATCTTTTTTCCATCTTATTTACCTTAATTCCGGTCTCAGTTCCAATGTGACTTAATGGTGTGTTTAGTTCCTCTATTAGAAAATGTATAGCGTGTTGACGAACCCATTCCTCAGGGGTTAAGACTAGGTTTTTTTTTCGTGAAATACAATAAACATAAAATTTCGATTCTTTTTTCGTGATTTTTAATGCTGCTTTTGGTAGGTTTAGCGGTATAAAACGATGCGACATTTATTATCAATTTTTTACAAATATACGTATGAATCATGGGTTACTAATCTAAATTCTTGCTAACTTTGTTTGAGATGGATTTTCAAAAATTACGTGCTAGTATTAGGGGAAAAGAATTCAAACCGGTTTATTTACTTCACGGTGAAGAACCTTATTTCATAGATGTGCTATGTTCTGAAATTAGAAATCATGCAATAGATGAAGATTTTAAAGATTTTAATGAAACAATAGTTTACGGGAAAGACGTTTCTACGGGCTCGATCATCTCTTTTTTAAAAGAGTATCCGATGATGTATGAAAGGCGCTTAGTCATTGTTCGTGAAGCTCAGGAATTGAAAGACATTGAAGGTTTATGTCATTATTTTGACGAGATTACAGATTCATCTATTTTAGTTCTCGCATACAAGTATAAGAAGTTAGATTCTAGGAAGAAATTATTCAAGTCTTGTTCAAAGATTGGTGTTGTTTTCCTATCTGAAAAACTGAGGGATTATCAGTTAAAAGATTGGATCTTGGCTATTGTTAAGTCTTCTGATTACGCTATTACACCAAAAGCGGCTGCTTTATTAGCTGAATTTCTAGGGAATGATTTGTCTCGTATTAAAAATGAACTTGATAAGTTATCAATTCTGTTAGAAAAAGGATCTACAATCAATGAAATCCACATCGAAGAAAATATTGGTGTTTCAAAAGATTACAATGTTTTTGAATTGTGTAATGCTGTGTCAGAAAATGATTTTATTAAATCAATGAAAATAATTCGTTATTTTGAACTTAACCCAAAGTCGGGGCCCTTGGTTGTTGTTATTTCTTCCTTGTTTAATTTATTTATTCAATTTATGAAGATTCATTTTTCTCCAAATAAAACTGCTGTATACCTTGCGAAGGAACTTAAGATTCATGCTTTTTTTGTTGAAAAACTTGTTTCAAATTCAAAAAACTTCCCACCTAAAAAAGCAGCGAGTAATATTTCAATTTTATATGAATATGATCTAAAGTCTAAAGGGATTAATAATAATAGTTTTTCTGAATCTCATTTAATGGTCGAATTAATCGTTAAATTATTGTCTTGATATATGCATTTGTTTTATGTGAAAGAACTGCTTCCTGAAATGAAATCCATTTGTCTCTCAGAAGATGAATCTAAACATGCTTGTAGGGTATTACGATTAGTTAAAGGAGATAATGTTACATTATTAGATGGTGTTGGAGGTGTTTATAGGGCAATCATTGTTGAAGATAAACCAAAAGAGTGTCATTTGACCATTGAATCTTACAGTAAAGAACAAGGACCCAATTTTGAAATTCATATTGCGCTTTGCCCTACAAAAAACATGGATCGTATTGAATGGTTTGTTGAAAAAGCTACTGAGTTAGGGCTTACTGAATTAAGTTTTATTTTAACAAGTCGTTCAGAGAGAAAAATACTCAAGTTAGAACGTATCGAAAAAATTGCTCTTTCAGCAATGAAACAATCGAAAAGAGCCTTTTTACCTAAAATTAATCCGCCTATCTCATTGGATGATTTTTTAATTTGTTTTCCAAAGGGTGGAATTGCTTTTTGTGAAGATGAATTTAAAAATGATATTAAATCAGTCTCTAGTTCAGTTGATTTCCCTATTTTAATTGGCCCAGAGGGAGATTTTACGGCAGCAGAAGTTTTAAAAGCTAAGTCAAGTGGTTATCATATTCTTACTTTAGGTAAGACTCGATTACGAACTGAAACGGCTGCTCTATATGCATGTGCCACTCTTAAAATGTTATTTGAATGAAGTTTTTTTTAATTGTTTTGAGCTTTTTATTTTCGATGAGTTTTGCCTTTAGTCAAGGAACTTTTAAGCTTGCTGTATTAAAATACCATGGAGGAGGAGATTATTATGCGAATCCAACTTCTGTTCCTAATCTGGTTGATTTTTGTAATTTACATCTGAATTTAAAAATAAGTAATGATGTGCCTTATGTAGATGTAGGTAGTAAAGAATTGTTTTTATATCCCTTTGTTCACATGACTGGTCATGGAAACGTTGTTTTTTCTCAACATGAGTTGGAAAATTTAAGAACCTATCTAATGGGTGGGGGATTTCTTCATATTGATGATAATTATGGTATGGATAAGTTCATAAGACCTCAGTTGAAAAAGTTGTTTCCTGCGAATGAGATGGTTGTATTGCCTGTAAATCATCCGATATTTAATCAGAAATTTAAGTTAAGTGGTCTCCCAAAAATCCATGAACACGATGATAAGGATCCTGTTGCTTATGCTATTTTTTTTGAAGGTAAGATGGTTTGCTTATATACCTATGAGACGGATTTAGGTGATGGTTGGGAAAATCAATCTGTTCATAATGACAAACCTGAGAAAAGAAAACTAGCACTTCAAATGGGGGCTAATATTTTGATGTATGTGTTCTCTCGTTAGTTTTTAGTATTACAAGTCTTCGGGTATATCCGCTTCTTTATAAATTTTTGTTTTTGGTTTTAGCTTATCGATAAAAACAACTTTTAATTTTTCTTTGTTACTGGTGATAATTAATTCGGAAATTCCATTTGTAAATACAGGGGCTCTTTTTAATTCATTTGTAAAGTTCTGAGATAATTCTTCCTTTGTGTTGTCTTCGAAGAAGATGCTGATTGATACAATTGTTCCATTCTCAACGCGCGCTGTTCCCTTGTAGCAATAGCTTCCATTTGGTTTAAAAAAAGAGATAACAACATTATTGTGGATTGCGTCTTCTATGGTATAACTTCCTCTTGTTTCGAAAGCGAGTTCCATTTTTTTATAACAGTCATTGCTTTGTGAAAATAGGAAGGGAACCGAAAAGCTTAGTAGAAGTATACTTAATGTTTTTTTCATGTTGTTTTAAGGATGAATTCAAGCTACAAATGTAACTTTTGGGTTAAACAATAATTTTTCCTTAACAAATATAGGATTTTCGAATTGATATCTCTTTCTGGGCCTCTTATTTAATTTGATTTCAATTTCCTTCATCTGTTCATCTGTGTACTCTAAAAAGTCACTACTTTTGGGGATATATTGTCTTAATAAGACGATTTAGATTCTATGTTTTGAATTTTGCTGTGAATAATCCATATTAATTGATTAAATAAGTAAAGCTTTTACTTTTTCAAAACTTTCTTCCCAAACCTCTGAAAAATCATCGATGCTGTATTTGGCTTCTTCACATCGATCAAGTAATAACGTGTAATCGATACATTCTTGTTCTGAAAATTCGGAATTATTCATTAATTTCATCAATTCATTCCTACCTCTTATTTGACTTTCGAGTCCTAATCTTTTGTTGATAGATGTGATAAGAATGTGTTCTAGGTGACTATATGATTCTTTATAATTAGAAGCTTTAGCTTGATTTTGAGCCTGATTTAGTTGGTCTTCTATGAAGCTCGTTTTTATGTTTTTTTCTTGAGCATACTCTGAAGGGTTGTTCAGGGGAGGGTTTGTGTTAGCTGTTTTGTTTTTAAGAATAGATTTTTTTTGTGTGATTAAGACAAGAATCAAGATAAGTGCTATGATGATACATATTAGAATATATATTAGATAATTGGAAGGGTATATCTTTTCAGATTTACGTGCTTTTTCATTCTTTGGAATTGAAAGTATATCTTCTTCTCCAATTGAATTTGATAATGAGTTTATTGTGGCTTGATCAGAAGGTTTTTTTAGTGATTCATCTATTTTGATTTCTATTTTAGGATCTTTCAATGAAATGTATTTTTTTTGTTCTGGTTCAAAATAACTCATTGTAAAAGCAGGTATAAACTGTGTTCCTGATTTTTTAATTTTTAGGTGAAATATGAATTTTTTAGTTCCACTGACTCCATTTTCTGAATAACTTAAGTCTTCTTTTAATTCTGGATCACCATAGGTTTCAAGTGCTGATGGTAGTTGTATGCGCGGTGTTGGTAATGCATGTAAGTTTCCTGTTCCACTTATTTCAACGGTGTAAGTAACAATGTCGTTAATACTTGCCTTATTATCTGAAAGGTATGTTTTTAGTGTGTATTTACCTACAGATCCATTAAAGTCCCTTGGTGCACCTTTGGGTAATGGCATTATTTCAACATAAGAGGCGTTTGATTCAATTGAGGTGTTATCGTTAAAAAATCCTCCATCTGAATATTGAAGTACCATTGAAAATGGTTTTATAATGATTTTACCTGTCGTTGTAGGAAATACAAGTTGTTTGCCACAAACAAATGTTAGATAGCTGTTTTTATTTAAGTTTTCCCGATTTAGTGTTAGATTATCTGTTTTTTCAATTTCAAATGTTTCCGTATTTCCTTTCAAGGAAAACGGTGTGTAATTCTCCATCATATTGATGTTAATTTGAGAAAATACTTTTGCACCAATTACAAGCGGCTCTCCTTGATACACTTTTTGACTTGATTTTTGAATGATACCAAAAATAGGTTCTTTTAAATTATAATTAGAGATATCCCATTCTGAATTACCTAGCGATTTTTTTGGCTTTTGATTTTCTACTTTTTTAGTTATCGTAACTGTTATTGAATTCGATTTGTATGTTTTAGATCCATTTTTTAATGTTGCACTTAGGGTAAATTTCCCTTCTTTTTTGAAACTTCCTTCTTGGGTATATGAAATTGAGGAAATTAAATTTCCACGTGAGTCAATTGTTTGTTGCATGCTATTCATTGTTCCTCCACTCAAAAAGCAACTCGGAAATTCAATGTCAATAGTTCCATTTATCGATGAATTAACTGTAAAGGAAATAGCTTTACCTACTTCAATTGTTTTTGAACTTGCACTTAATTGAAGGGATGGTTTTTGAGCAGCTAGTATTAGGGATATACTACTGATTATAAGTAATAAAATTAATTTCATACGTTTTATGATTTTAAATTACCAATCTTTTCCATTTTCTGAAGGTGTTTCAGGAGCATTTGCTTTATTGTTTTTCTTTTTTGTGTCGATTTCTTTTTTCAAAAGGTCGTCAAGCATTCGATTTGTTTGTTGGTCCTTTATGTTTTTTTCAGTTTCATTTTCTTGTTTTTTTATATTCTCTTTTCTTTTATTTTCTTCATTTTCTTTTTGACTGGTATTTTCTTTGTTTTTCTTTGGTTCTGGTTTTTTATTATTGTCTTTGTTTTTAGGTGGATTACGATTGTTTTGCTCTTTTTTTAAATATTCTTTTTTTGCTAAGGCAAGATTATAGCGAGTTTCATTGTCTGAAGGTTTTTTACGAAGTGCATCTTTGTATGCTTCAATTGCTTTTGGATAGTTTTTTTGTTGGAGGTAGGTATTACCTAAATTATGAAAGTTATGCGCTTTTTTTAGTGCGTTTTTCGCTGCTGGTTTACTTTTTGTGTATTGTTGATTGGCTTCTTTATATAACTTTGCCTTGTAGGCAGATTGTGCTATCTCGGAAGAAAATGATATTGTTTTAGGTGCTTTTTTTTCTGCATTTAAATAACCCTCATAAGCGTTAGGATATTTACCGTTTTTGTAGTCTATTCGAGCTTTTTCAAGTAAGCTTTTCCATTCTTGAGCATTACTTGTATGGTAAAACAAACATAAAACAAATATTAAAAATAGGTTATGCATCTTTTGTATTTTGAGTGTTTTTTTCCGAGATATATAGGTAACTAAGAAGTGATATAAGTGCTAGTAATAAGGTAAATGGGTAAGGATTGTTTTTAACGTCTATCTCAACTTTTCCAGTTTCTTGTGATGTAGATTGAAATTTTTCGATTGCTATTTTAAGCTTTTCTAAGTCGGGGTAGTTCTGAGTTGTTATACTAGCGTAGGCATTTGTTTGCTGAGCAATTGAAGCTAACATTGCGGTATTTATTTTTGAGATTATTTTTTTTCCTTGGGAGTCTGTTTTGAATCCGAAAGCACTATTTTTCGGATCATTAGGTATGTTTCCTCCTTGGGTTGATCCGATTCCTAAAATGGCAAGTTGAATTCCTTTTAATGGCTCAATAACGGAAGATATAGATCCCGTGTGACTCTCTCCATCGCTCACTAAAATGATTGCTCGAGTTGCTTTTAGCTTTGAAAACATGGTTGAAGAGGTGATTAGGGCACCTGATATATTAGTTCCTTGTTTTGATACCATGTCGGTCTCAATTTCGTTAACGTACATTTTTGCTGCATCATAATCATTGGTTAATGGGAGTTGTATATATGCGTTTCCTGCAAATACGCAAATACCTATTTTTTCTCCTTTTAAGGTGTTGATGAGTTGAATGATTGCACGCTTTGCTATTTCTAAACGTGATTCTGTAGGATTTAAATCTTTAACGTTCATTGAATTGGAAATATCTAGTGCGATAATTAATTCTCCATTTTTGCTTTTTTGTGCTACTTTTTCTGTTCCAAATATAGGCTGGGCAAGCGCTAGTGTTATTAAAAGTATGAAATTTCTAATCCAAAAGTACTTCCAAAATAAGGTTTTAACTGAAATAGGGGGGAGTAGCTTTGCGATAAGTGCTGGTTTTCCCAGTACTTTTATTTTGTTGTTTTTCCAATACATGTAGCGAATTTCAATGACTACGAGTGGTACAAGTAACGTAATTAATAGGAGGTATCCAGGATGTAAAAACGCAATACTACCATCTTTAAAATAGGAGAGGAGAGATGCTCCTAATTCTCTGTTTTCTGATGTTAAATAGGGCTTTATCCATTCTTTTTTTATGTCCAAAAAACTGAAAATATAGAAAATAAGCGCGAAAACACCAATAAAGATCACTTCGAAGAATACAATCCTTCTCACAAAATTTCGAATTGGATATAAATAGTCTTGTTTAGTCATTTGTTTTCAAAATAATCCGTTTTGTTGTGATGATGGACATAAATAGGAGTAAGGCTAATAGGACAAAGGGTGCGGGTTCACTGGGTGGCTCAGACTGGTAGTTTGTGTGTTTTATTCTGCTTTTTTCTAAAATATCTATTTCGTTGTATATGTAACGTAAACTACTTAAATCTTTTGCCCTAAAATAGCGACCTCCAGTAATTGTTGCTATGCTTTTTAGGGTAGGTTCATCGATGTTTACAGGCATGTTTTGAAATTGAATTCCTAAAGGAGTCATAATGGGGGTTTCTGCCATTCCGATTGATCCTACACCAATAGTGTATACGCGTATTTTTTTTTCTTTTGCCAATCCAGCTGCTGTTTCAGGAGAGAGAGTTCCTGAATTATTACTTCCATCGGTAAGCAATATGATTACTTTAGATTTTGTATCCTTCTTCCTTAAACGATTTACAGCTGTTCCAAGCCCGGTTCCAATTGCTGTTCCTCCCTCGAGATTTCCAGGTTGAACAAGGTCTATTTGTTTTTTAACTGCATCGTAATCGAGTGTGGCAGGACAAGCCGTATATGCCTCACCTTCGTATACTACTAATCCAATGCGGTCCCCATTTCTTCCGTTGATAAATTCCTTTGCTACTTCCTTAGATGCTTCAAGTCGGTTAGGGTCAAAATCACGCGCCAACATCGATGCTGAAATATCCATTGCTATAATGATGTCTATACCATATTTGTAGTGATGATTAAATAGTTCATCACTTGAAGATCTACATGGTTTTGCGATGGCAAAAATGAGTAAACTGATAATGATTCCATAAGTGATAAAAAAAACTTTTCTAAGTGTATTTACCCAGTTTAATTCTAGTTTTTGTTGATTCTTTGAATGGCCTGAGTAGGTGAAATGTCCTTTCTTAAATTTGTCATAATGAAATAAAAACCAAACAACAATCGGAACAATACACAATAGCCAAAGCCAATTTGGATCCAAAAATTCAAACCCCATAAAGCTGGTATACAAAAGTTTATTCATAAATGGGGCTTGTTTCTGTAACTACTTTTTTACTGAGCATGGTTACGTTTTTGAGAGACTCTTCGTTTGAACTTCCTTTTGCAAATTTTACGATGTCTGAATGCGAAAGTATTTGATCTATATCTAAAATAAGTCCACTATAAAGGTTGTTTTTTAAAAGGATGTGGTGGATCTGAAAACTTGTTTTGTCAATAAGAGAAAGGGCATAGCGTTTGCCTAAATAATTCCGAATTAGAAATGATAATGTGACATAATATTCTTTTTGATTTTCTTGGTTATAGGCTTTGTACAAGCAATCAATTTCTAAAAGTGTTTTTTCTTTAAGACTTAGTGATGGAGTTGATTCAGAGATCGATTCTTTGGGTTTCTTTTTTATGAAATACCAAATGATTAGCGAGATTAAAATGAGAACGGTGAGAATGATTAAACCGTATTTCTCGATAAAAAGTATGAAAGAAGATGGTAAGGGTGTGAATTCTTCCTTTATATCATACATTTTTTTGTCATCAGAAACGATTGGTGAACCGATACGAATTGATAGTGCGTTGGACGTGATTGTTTTTCCTTTAAAAACAATTTGCACGGATGGAATAATGATATTTCCTGTATCCCATGAGGTAATCAGGTAGCTTCCTTTCCATTTTTTTTTGGAAATATTTTTGGAAGTTTTAAATCGTTCAATAATTTCTAATTGGTTAGATTCAGCTGATTCTAAGTTAGATTTTAGTGTGCAGGGAATGGTTTTTTGATAGGGTACAAATGATTCATAAAAGAAATAATCATTCCCTTTTAGTTCGTACGTGATTTTAATTTGCTCTCCGATTTGAAATGAGCTCCTTTCAGAATAGGCTGAAAATTGAGAAAACAGAAGTTGAGCTGTACAACAATAAATTAAGAGCAAGGTAAATTTCATTTGTGACGCTTGAAAAGTTTAATTAATGTTGGAATGTAGTCATCAGTTGTATAAATAGTTTCGTTGGTTATTCCAATCCGTTTAAAACAGCTTTCCAAACGTGCTTCGTGATTCATTTTTTGTGCTTTAAATTGAATTCTCACTTGTTTGTTTGAGGTATTTACCCAAGATGTGGAGTTGTCCTCTGCATTAATGAGTTGTATCAATCCTAAATCGGGTAATTCATCTTCACTGAGGTCTTTGATCCGCAATGCGATTAATTCGTGCTTTTTACTTATGTGTGTTAATCCGTCTTCAAATCTGTGCTCATCTATAAAATCACTGATAACAAAACAAATGGATCGTTTTTTTAATGTATTTCTAAAAAATTCAAGGCCTTTGTTTAAATTAGTTTTGGTGTGAATTGGCTTTAGTTCGATAAATGTTCTTAGGATAAATAAAATGTGTTTTTTTCCTTTTGATGGTGCGATAAATTTTTCAACGCCGTCCGATATGAATAGTGCTCCTACTTTATCGTTATTAGCTAGAGCAGAAAAAGCAATGACGGCCATGAGCTCCAGTGCCAATTCTTTTTTTGATTTATCGTGTAATCCTACTTTTGTTGATTCTGAAATATCGACCAATAACATTACAAGTAATTCTCGTTCTTCTTCAAACACTTTAACGTGTGGACTGTTAAAACGAGCTGTTACGTTCCAATCAATTGTTCTTACTTCATCTCCATTTTGGTATTCCCTTACTTCACTAAAGGTCATGCCACTTCCTTTAAATGTGGAATGGTATTTACCAGAGAAAAACTGATTTGTTAATCCTTTGGTTTTAATTTCGAGAAGACGGATTTTATTAAGTAAGTCAATTGTTTCCATTTTGATATTTTCCTTTATGGAACGTCAACACGGTTTATGATTGCTTCAATTATCTTTTTTGCATTCATGTTTTCAGCTTCAGCTTCATAAGATAATCCGATTCGATGTTGCATTACATCGATTGCCACGGCACGTATGTCTTCCGGGATAACAAATGCCCTATTTTGAAGAAAAGCATGTGCTTTAGCTGTTAACGCAAGGTTAATACTTGCACGAGGCGAACATCCAAATGTGATGTAAGGAGCTAAAGTTGGAAGGCCGTATTTACTTGGATTGCGTGTTGCAAATACGAGGTCTACGATGTATTGCTCTATTTTTTCGTCCAAATAAATTTCGCGTACTAATGAACGGATACGACGAATGTCGGTTGTTGCGAGTACGATGTTAATGTCCGACAAACCTTCTTTTCTTACGTTGCTGCGTATAATCAGTTTTTCTTCTTCTATTTTAGGGTAATCAAGAATTACTTTTAGCATAAATCGATCAACTTGTGCTTCTGGAAGTTGATAGGTTCCCTCTTGGTCAATCGGATTTTGAGTTGCTAATACCAAAAATGGAACTGGAAGTTTGAATGATTCATCTCCAATTGTGATTTGGCGCTCTTCCATTGCTTCAAGAAGTGCACTTTGAACTTTAGCAGGGGCTCTGTTTATTTCGTCAGCCAATACAAAGTTGGCAAATATAGGTCCTTTCTTTACAGAGAAAACATCTTGCTTTTGATTGTATATTTGGGTGCCATTTATATCTGCAGGGAGAAGGTCTGGAGTGAATTGCACACGACTAAAACTTGCTTCAAGTGCTTGAGAAAGACTTTTTATAGCAAGTGTTTTCGCTAAACCAGGAACACCTTCTAATAAGATGTGTCCATCTGCGAGAAGAGCTATTAATAAACGATCTATCATATAGTTTTGCCCAATGATTACCTTTCCAATTTCTTTTCTAAGGAGCTGTATCAGTTGATTTTCAACTTGAATTTTTTCAGCTAGAAGTCGTAAGCTTTCAGCTGGGCTTAGGGTGTTGTTTTCTAGTATTGACATAAATCACTGTATATTTAATCATGCAAAGTTGTTAAAGATTGTCTGCTTCTTCCTTGTTTTTGCTGTTAATTAATGTTAACATTGCGATTACTGAATCAATCGTAATCATGGTATGGAGGTAAGAATTTGTTTGGAGTGTAAGGATAAATTAAACGGAAGAAAAGATCAAAAGTTTTGTTCTGATTACTGCAGAAATTCGTTTAATAATAAGCAAAATGAAGACGCTAATAAATACGTGCGCCGTATTAATGGGATTCTTAGAAAGAATAGACGAATTCTTGAAAAATTAAATCCTGCCGGAAAAAGAACTATCGATGCAATAATACTTGCTGAGGAAGGGTTTAATTTTCATTATTTTACAAATGTATTCAGTACTCAGAATGGTGGACAGTATTATTTTTGTTATGAATATGGTTACCGTAAAATTGAGAATGATCAATGTATTTTGGTAATTAAACAAGATTATGTAAAGTAGTTTTTTAGATTGAAAAAACAATAATGTACCCGATATAGGTAAGAACTCAATCTCTCACATTTTGATTTTTTGAGTATACTTGTTTTTTTTAATTAATAAACTTATTTAATGATACAACAATTCTTAAAATAAATTCGTTGGGAGTTATTCATTTTTCAGTCAAATTTTATATATTTGCTTCGCACAAAAACATAAACAATCATGTTTGTTGAAAAATGTATTACAAATACCATTATTGTCTGTACAACCTGACAGATTGGGGTTTTTAAATTATACTGAGCCTTTCTCGTCTAAACGCAGAAAGGTTTTTTTTTGACGGAAATTTATGATGAAAATTTAAAATGGAATAAAATGTATTTTAACGACGAAACAATTATTTTTTTGGACGGCGAATATGTGAAAGCAGCTGATTCAAAAGTGAATTTATACAACCAAACCATGCATTATGGGAATGGAGTTTTTGAAGGGATTCGTTCATATAAAACGGAGCAAGGAACACGTATTTTTAAAGCAAAAGAGCATTATGATCGCTTGCATTATTCTGCTAAAAAAATGCATATTAAGTTAAATTACACTGTGGAGGAGTTGGAAGATATTTCATATGAAGTCTTGAAAAGAAATAATTTAACCGATGCATATTTAAGGCCATTGGTTTATTTAGGTGCAAATATGTCTCTCACCCCGACAGATGAAGTACATGTTGTTGTAATGGCTTGGGAGTGGGGTAAGTACCTAGGCGATAAAATGCTACGCTTAGGTATCTCATCTTATCAGCGTCCAAATCCAAAATCATGTCATGTGGAAGCAAAAGTAGTTGGTCATTATATTAATTCGATTTTAGCAACTACAGAAGCAAAACAAAATGGGTATGATGAAGCATTACTGACTGATATGCACGGGAATGTTGCCGAAGGACCAGGAGCTAATTTCTTTATGGAGAAAGAGGGTAAATTATTCACTGCATCTTTAGGGAATATTTTGGCCGGTATCACCCGTGGAACAGTGATTGAGCTAGCAAACAAATTAGGAATTGAAATTGAGGAGAAGTTCTTCACTCCGGAGGATATTAAAACAGCTGATGCTGCATTTTTCTGTGGTACAGCTGCTGAAGTGATCGGTATTGAATCGGTAGATGATTATGTGTTCCCAAAAGCATGGAAGGATACGAAAGGAGCAATTATTCAAAAGAATTACATGAATTTAGTAGTTAATAAAAATCTTGAATTAGCATAATACATTATGGAAATCAATAAATACAGTAAAACCATCACTCAAGATGAAACCCAACCTGCCGGACAGGCCATGTTATATGGGATTGGATTCACAGACGAGGATATGCAAAAGGCGCAAGTGGGTATTGTAAGTGCTGGTTATGAAGGGAATACATGTAATATGCATTTAAATGACCTAGCGAAAGAGATTAAATTATCAGTTCAAAATGCTGATTTGGTAGGATTGATTTTCAATACGATTGGTGTAAGTGATGGGATGTCAAATGGTACTGATGGTATGCGTTATTCGCTGGTTTCAAGAGATATTATAGCGGATTCGATTGAAACAGTTTGTGGTGCTCAATTTTATGATGGGGTAATCGCTGTTATGGGATGTGATAAAAATATGCCAGGTTCATTGATTGCAATGGGTCGTTTGAATCGCCCTTCAATTATGATTTATGGTGGAACAATTCATCCAGGAGAATGGAAAGGAGAAAAATTAAATATCGTTTCTGCTTTTGAAGCACTTGGAAAAAAAATGAATAATGCAATTTCTCCCGAAGATTTTAAAGGAATTATAAAAAATGCTTGTCCAGGAGCTGGTGCTTGTGGTGGCATGTATACTGCAAATACAATGGCTTCGGCAATTGAAGCTTTGGGAATGAGCTTGCCTTATAGTTCTTCTAATCCTGCCTTGAGTGCAAATAAAAAACACGAATGTGATGCTGTAGGTAGCGCAATTCGTATCTTATTAGAAAAAGACATTAAGCCACGTGATATCATGACTTTGAACGCATTCGAAAATGCGATTCGTACTGTGATTGTGTTAGGGGGGTCTACAAATGCTGTTCTTCATTTAATTGCAATGGCACACTCTGTTGGGATTACATTAACGATTGATGATATTCAAAATTTGAGTGATAAAACACCATTGTTAGCAGATTTGAAACCTTCAGGAAAATCATTAATGGAAGACCTTCATAATGTTGGAGGTACTCCAGCGGTTATGAAATATATGTTGGAGAATGGAATGTTACATGGTGATTGTATGACAGTAACAGGGAAAACAGTAGCTCAAAATTTAGCAGATTTACCAGGATTTCAATTAGGTCAAGAAGTATTCTTACCTATCGAAAAAGCAATAAAAAAAACAGGACATCTCCAAATTCTTTATGGTAATCTAGCCGAAAAAGGTTCGGTAGCAAAAATTAGTGGTCATGAAGGAGAGTATTTTGAAGGTCCAGCGGTAGTTTTTGAAGATGAATTTACAGTTATTGATGGACTAAATGACGGTCGAATCAAAGCTGGATCGGTTGTCGTAATTCGTATGTGTGGGCCTAAGGGTGGGCCAGGAATGCCTGAGATGTTGAAGCCGACTTCTGCAATCATGGGGGCAGGATTAGGGAGTAGCGTTGCCTTAATCACTGATGGACGATTTTCTGGAGGTACGCATGGATTTGTAGTAGGTCATATTACCCCGGAAGCGTTTGATGGTGGCACTATCGCATTGGTTAAAGATGGAGATATCATTGCAATCGATGCGTTAAATAACTCATTGACTCTAAAGGTTAGTGATGAAGAATTATCATTTAGAAGAACTAATTGGAAGCAACCTTTGTTAAAGGTAACTAAAGGTGTATTGTATAAATATGCTAAATGTGTAGCAAGTGCATCAGAAGGATGTATTACAGATAAATAAAGAAAAGATATGAGTCAGATAAGAGGTGCTGAAGCAGTAATAAAAAGTTTAGTAGAAGAGGGTGTTCACACGATATTTGGATACCCTGGAGGTGCAATAATGCCGATTTACGATGCGTTATACGATTATAAAAAACAAATTAATCACATCTTGGTTCGCCACGAACAAGGAGCTATTCATGCTGCTCAAGGTTTTGCGCGTACTTCTGAAACATGTGGTGTTTGTTTTGCTACATCAGGGCCAGGTGCAACCAATTTAATTACGGGTTTGGCCGATGCAATGATTGATTCTACTCCTGTAGTATGTATCACAGGTCAAGTTGCATCTCATTTGTTGGGTACTGATGCCTTTCAAGAAACCGATGTAATTGGAATCTCAATGCCTGTCACAAAGTGGAATGTACAAGTGAAAAGAGCAGAAGATATTCCGGCAGTTTTAGCAAAAGCCTTTTTCATTGCCCGTTCTGGTAGACCAGGGCCAGTGTTAGTTGACATTACAAAAGATGCTCAGTTTGGCATGATGGATTTTAATTATGTTCCATGTAAAGATATTCGTAGTTATTTCCCAAATCCAGTAATGGATACTTCTAAAATTGATGATGCCGTTGCTTTATTGAATCAGGCTAAAAAACCTTATTTATTAGTTGGACAAGGAATAATTCTTTCTAATGCGGAGCAAGAATTGTTAGATTTTGTTGAAAAATCAGGAATCCCGGTTGCTTCTACCTTGTTAGGATTAGGAGCTTTTCCTCCAGATCACCCATTATATGTTGGGTATTTGGGTATGCATGGAAACTATGCGCCTAACATCAAAACAAACGAATGTGATGTGATGATTGCGGTGGGGATGCGTTTTGATGACCGAGTGACTGGCGATGTAAGTCGTTATGCGAAACAAGCAAAAATAATCCACATTGATATTGACTTCGCAGAATTAAATAAAATTGTTACAAATGAAGTTTCAGTGCATGCAGATGCTAAAGAAGCATTAGTATTGTTGACTAAGAAAGTAGAAAAACGATCTCACGATGCTTGGCTAAAGGAATTTAGAGACGCGGAAAAATTAGAAATTGACGCGGTAATTGAAGATGCAATTCATCCAAAACACGACCGGTTACAAATGGCGGAAGTGGTAAATATGCTTTCTGAAAAAACAAATGGACAAGCAATTATTGTAACGGATGTGGGACAACATCAGATGATTACTTCTCGTTATTACCAATACAAAGCACATAATACGAATCTTACTTCTGGTGGATTGGGCACCATGGGATTTGCTTTGCCTGCAGCGATTGGCGCAAAATTGGGCAATCCTTCCAGAACGGTTGTAGCGATTATAGGTGATGGAGGATTCCAGATGACGATTCAAGAATTAGGAACTATTTTGCAGTTTAAAATTGATGTTAAAATATTAATTTTAAATAATAACTTCCTTGGAATGGTTCGTCAATGGCAGGAAATGTTTTTTGAAAAAAGATATTCTTTTACAGATATTGTAAACCCTAATTTTACGCAAATTGCAAAAGGATACGACATCGAAGCGAAAAAGATTGATCAACGCGCAGAATTAAGTGATGCGTTGGACGATATGTTGTCTACTAATTCAGCATACCTTTTGGAAGCAGTAGTTGAGCAAGAAGAAAATGTTTTTCCAATGGTGGCAACAGGTGCTTCGGTATCAGAAATAAGACTAAATTAAGACTAATGGAAAAAGCATATAATATATCTGTATTTACAGAAAATAGCGTGGGAATGTTAAACCGCATCACGATCATTTTCACACGTAGAAATATCAATATCGAAAGTATCACGGCTTCAGAATCTGAAATCGAAGGAATTCATCGTTATACAATTGTGGTAAACGAACCAAAAGAAACGGTTCGTAAAGTGGTTTCACAAATTGAAAAACAAATCGATGTAGTTAAAGCTTTTTATCATTCTGATGATGAGGTAGTTTACCAAGAAATCGCGTTGTACAAATTACCAACGATTGCATTAGCAAGTGGGGGAGACGCCGAACGCATTGTACGTGCACACCATGCGCGTATCTTGACCATAGAGTCTGAATTTACGATTTTAGAAAAAACAGGCTACCCGGATGAAATCAAAGAATTGTTCACCGAATTGAAACCATTTGGTTTGTTAGAATTTGTACGTTCTGGACGTGTAGCAATCTCAAAACCAATGAAAACCTTGGAAGAGCATATAGAAGATATGAATAACGTGAAGATTATTTTGTAGGTGTAAATTTCTATCTTATTTGAATCCGATTGGATTGTTTGTATTTCTTGAATAGGTAATGTATTTAAACCAATCGAATTCAGAGCAGTTTGGGAAATAAATCAGATTATGGGTTAATAGTTAAAATAGTGCCTAAAAATCTCTAAAAGCATTATTAGCAGTACCTTTCAGTTATTTTTTACTTATGACTAAAATGTTGCTTTTACTGTGGTTGTAAAATAGTAACCAAAAAAGGTTTTCAGAACACCATTCAAAGAGATTGCTATTTGCAGTAAGAGCATGACATATCCAAACAACATTGTTTTTTGATTGATTTAGTTTGCCAAATGTGTGATAAGCGATTCTACATTTTTTAGTGTCAATCCACTCTCTAATTGAAATTCATTGAAAACAACTTTTTTCGCATTCATCGTCTTGTGGTTTAAAAGCCCCCAACTCCTGGGGGCTGAATTTTAAATTAAACTAAATTTTTGTTTTTTATTTGTTGAAATGCTTGCTCCAAGTCCTGAATTATATCTTCAATATGCTCAATTCCAACAGATAAGCGAAGAAGTCCAGGTTCTACACCTGCCGCAATTTGTTCCTCTCTTGATAATTGTTCATGCGTAGTTGCCGCTGGGTGAATAATCAAAGATTTTGCATCTCCAACGTTGGCTAAATGAGAAACTAAATCAAGTGAATTAATAAACTCATTAGCTTGCTCAACAGTCCCTTTTATTTTGAAACTTAAAACCCCTCCAAAACCATTTGTTAGGTATTTTTTAGCGCGTTCATGGTATTTTGAGGTAGCTAATCCAGGATAATTTACATATTCTACCAATTCATTCTTTTCCAACCACTGGGCAACTTTTAATGCGTTGTCGACTGTTCTTTGAACACGAAGCGAGAGCGTTTCAAGTCCTTGAAGTAAAAGAAAAGCATTAAAAGGGGAGAGGGAAGGACCAAAATCTCTTAATCCTTCAACACGAAGACGAATGGCATAAGCGATATTTCCAAAAGGGCCATTTTCTCCAAATACTTCCCAGAAGTTTAGTCCGTGATATCCTTCAGATGGTTCTGAAAATTGAGGGTATTTTCCATTTCCCCAATTGTATTTTCCGGCATCGATAACAATTCCTCCGATGCTATTTCCATGCCCTCCAATCCATTTTGTAGCAGAGGCAACAACGATGTCAGCTCCGTGGTCGATGGGTCTAAATAAGTATCCAGCTGCACCAAATGTGTTATCTACAACTAATGGAATATCAAATTTTTTGGCAATCAAAGAAATTTCTTCAAAATCAGCCACGCTAAATTCAGGATTTCCAATCGCCTCTAAGTAAATTGCTTTGGTATTCTCGTCTATCAATGAAGCAATTGAAAAAGGATCGATCCCATCAGCAAATCTTACTTCAATTCCTAATCTCTTGAATGCTACTTTAAATTGATTATACGTTCCTCCATACAAATGTGAGCTAGTAACGAAATTATCTCCGGATTGAAGAATGTTATTAAGTGCTAAGAACTGTGCCGCTTGTCCGGATGCTGCTGCTACAGCTGCCACGCCTCCCTCCAATGCTGCAATGCGTTTCTCGAACACATCCGTAGTTGGATTCATAATTCGGGTGTAAATATTTCCGAATTCTTTTAATCCGAAAAGGTTAGCCGCATGCTCAGCATCGTTAAAAACATACGATGAGGTTTGATAAATTGGTACAGCTCTAGAACCTGTAGTTGGATCAGCTGTTTGTCCTGCATGTAGTTGCAGGGTTTCATAATGATAGTTTTTTGTTGACATTTTTTTTGTTTTAAAAGTTAAAAAATTAAGGATATACTAAAATTGGGGTACAATATTTCCGGCCCTGGAATGATGCACCGCCGAATTAAAAGCCTATGAAAAGGAATTTAGCAGTGCATGCAACAGCAGCATATACAGCTACAACAAGTAGAAAACTTGTTTAGTAAAATTGAAAAAGATAAAACCTTTTTTGGTTTTTCGGTGCTCGTAAGAAATGTTTTAATTCTCATTTTTCTCATTTTTATATTCTTCCAAAATTGGAATCAGGATTTGGCACCGGTTTTCCAATAATAACTAAATAGTTACTACTTCAAGTTGGTTGCCAGAGGATCTCAGAGCCTGTCTCTAACCTCTTCTTTATAATCATGAAACACCTTTTGTGATTCGCATGCAAAATTAGTATGCTATATGCAATATTTCCAAATAATTTTGTATTTTTTTTAAAAATATTTTTCAACTAATTGAAAATCAATAATAAATATTCAATCTACTTTATTCTTTTACTATTTTGAATGCTTGCTTTAAATGCATTATTACAACCAATTTAATACAGGTAAGAAAATCGAATTTTCAGATTTAAGAAAAATATTCATCAGTTATTTGTATGCGGAGTTCGGGGATAAGGCAAGATTAATAACGAAACATTAAGGAAAAGAGGTTATGTTAAAACAGGATATCGATGAAAAAGTTATCAAAGATTTAACAGTAGGATTTGACCCTTTTAAAAACAATTTTCAATTAAATAAATAACAAAAAATGAAGAATTTTAAAGTGCAAATTTTGGAGAAAAAAAAGATCAAGTGGACTTCAAACTAGGCTTCAAACTGGACTACAAGACCAGTATTCGAGAAAACGAATGATTTTAAAAAGAAAAAACCTTTGATTATCAAAGGTTTTAAGAGTAGCGAGAGAGAGATTTGAACTCTCGGCCTCAGGGTTATGAATCCTGCGCTCTAACCAACTGAGCTACCTCGCCATTAATAGTGTTGCAAATATAAAAATAATTTTAGTTAATCCAACTTAAGTTCAATTTGTATATTACTAAAAATAGAAACTTATACTAATTTTTCTATGTATATTTGCAAAAAAAAATATAAAAAAAATGGCAACAAACAGAACATTCACAATGTTGAAACCAGACGCTATTGAAAGCGGAAATGCTGGTAAAATAATTGATTTAATCATCAGCAAAGGTTTTAAAATCAAAGCGTTGAAATTCACTCAATTAACTGAAGATCAAGCAAAAAAATTCTATATCGAGCACGTTGAAAGACCATTCTACGGTGAATTAGTAGATTATATGATTTCTGGACCAATTATGGCTGCAATTCTTGAAAAAGACAATGCAGTTGCAGATTTCAGAGCATTAATCGGAGCTACTGACCCTGCTGAAGCAGCTGAAGGAACTATCCGTAAATTATATGCTGAAAGCAAAGGGAAAAATGCAGTTCACGGTTCTGATTCTGACGAAAGTGCAGCAAATGAAGGAATTTTCCATTTTTCTGCTAACGAGATTTTCTAAGAAATTAGAACTATTATATTTTATGAAGGCTTTCCAAATGGAAAGCCTTTTTTTTGCAATAATTACTTTATGTTTATTTTATACAAGTACCCTCGGTAATCTTAATATTTAAAACTAATTGATCGAAGTTTCTATAAATATAATCTAAGGGAACCTGATAAAAATAGATTTTCTCCCACGTCGACTTTATTTCTTCATTTTCAATAACTTTTAATCCTTCTGAAGTGTTCAATAATTTAGATTTCCCACTACCATACGTCAAATCGATGAAATTTTTAAAATTCATGATTTCGGATTTAATTGCCGATAAATAGGGTTTTGGCTTTTTATTGTCATCGAACAAAAACATGGTTGGCGCACCTGCACCCACTTTTAAACCATTTAGATTTTCTTCGCTTATTTTTTGGCCGTTGCCTAAATATTCATTTAAATCTTTTCTAACTTTTGAAATCTTTTCGATAAGCACATTCGTTTTTTCCATTAAAATTTTATTTTGACTTTTTAGCGAATCCGCTGCTATTTCATACTTTATGTCATTTAGTTCGGAAATACAAGTAACACTCTCTTTTAAATGAAGATAGGAAGATTTATTGGCATTTTCAACGTCTTTTGTACCGTAAAGAGCGGTAATGGTAAACAATAATCCTCCTGCGATAAGAATCATTATCGAAGATAAAATAGTATTCTGTTTTGTCTCAGGATTCCGAATTCCCGTAAAGAAATACATCGGTAAAAATAGAAAAAACAGAACTCCCAACCCCATTAACCATAGCATATTTGCTCCAGGCCAATGCATAATTTTGAACAAGATTGAGATGCTAAATAAAACGCCGAAAAATGTACCAAAACCTAGAATAAATTTTTCTTTTTTCTCTTTTACTTCCTTTGTTTTAACTAGAAAAAATATGGGTAGGAAAACAAAGCTAACAGATGCTATGGCTAAAACCACCATCATGGCTGCTCCTGGCCAATGCATGATTTTGAAAATTGCTCCTATAGTAAATACAACAGCAGAAAACATTCCACTCCTTAACATGACTTTTTTCATGGCATAATAATTTTTAAATGTTAATAATAAATCGGTTTCTTCTTGAATTTCCTTTAGCTCTTTTTTGAAAAAGCGTGACAAGACACTTCGATAGAGTTCATCAAAGTTTTTCTCGGGCGACATTTCATTTTCGATAACACAACAAATATGATCCAAGAGGTTTAACTGCAGTTCCTCCGTCTGAATACCATTACGTCTAATGTCATTCAGAATAAAATCAACTTGTTCTTTACTTAAAACATACAAATTCAACTTAATTTGGGTTTTAAATCCAATAAGAATATCATCGTATCGATGAAATCTGCATACTCACTCACTTTGTCGTTGGCTACTTTTTTACCTGTTTCAGTCACTGAATAATACTTACGTATGCGGTTTCCTACATTAACCACATCGGTCGTTAAAATCCCTTGAGTTTCCATTGCGTGTAATGTAGGATACAACGCACCTTCCGTTAATTGAATTTTACCACCCGTAAGCTCTTTTACCTTTTGAGTAATTTCATAGCCATACATTTTGTCTGAGTCAGACAATAACTTTAAAATAATCGTTTTTAAAGTCCCTTTGATCAATTCTGATGAATACATGATACAAATATAACAACTTTTTTATTTATATACCTAATTTTCTTATGTATATAAATAAAAAAGTTTTTGAAAAAATATAAACGATTAAAATAAGTATGTTAGAGTAATAAATTAGTTCTATTAAAAATAAATGTTTAGGATATAGATTCGAAAATTATCTGCGTTAGTATATGTATCGTTCGAAATCTTTTTTACCATGAAACGAATTTTTTTAATCCTCTTTTTTTTAATTTTCAGAACTACGATACTGGCAAAGGATTCGTATGAAGCCTTTTTTAAAACCAGAAGATTTCGCATTGATTGATACCGATCCAGGAAAAGTGCGTGCAAATGCATACGATTTAGCCATGAATGGGGTTGAACTAGGCGTTGGTTCCATTCGTATTCACGACCGTGCACTACAAGAACGTATGTTTGAATTGTTAGGTTTTACGCCGGAAGAAGCGCAAAAACAATTTGGTTTCTTATTAAAAGCATTTGAATATGGTGCGCCGCCACACGGAGGTTTAGCATTTGGTTTAGACCGTTTGGTAGCAACCATGGGTGGTTCGGATTCAATTCGTGATTATATCGCATTCCCTAAAAACAACAAAGGTCGTGATGTAATGATTGATGCTCCATCGACTTTAGATGACAAACAATTACAAGAACTTGCAATTCAAGTAAGTACATTATAAGTTATATATCTATTCCTCTTGTAGTTAGTAACACGCTACAAGAGGAATTTTTCACAAAGTGACACGTCTATAACCAAGTACTTTTTCAGTAGAAAACGGTTTTAAACAAACTGCCCCATCCTGGTTTCCACCAAATACATAGATAAGATTTTTTGCTTTATCTGCCTTGATGAAAAAGCCCACATGTCCTTGCCA
>CAMDGH010000026.1 GCA_945897755.1 Chryseobacterium gleum
ATAAAAAAGGGTGATCTATTTTTTATTATCACTTTTTACAGCTTATTTTTTTTATTTTCGATATGCTTTTTTGTGATTTAAGAAACCTAATTTTGTCGTTTTCAGTTTAGATTACTGTGTTTAATTTAGTGTTGTAAATTCTATTACGTATCCATTGTATTTTCGGATGTTAATGACTCTGTCTTGATCGAATAAAAGGTATTGTCCTTTTATTCCTTCCAGAATACCTTCTATAAACCCCTCTTTTTCGAGTGCTATAATTTTAATTTGTTCAGGGTATTTTCGAACAGGGTATTGAAATGTTTCTATGCTATCATCGTCTATAAAATACTGAAGTAAATCTTCAGGAAGAAATTCTTCCAGCTTCCATTTTTCGTTCACTAAGTCAATGGTTGGATCAATTTCATTCATAAGCATTTTTCTCCAATTTGTTTTATCTGAAAAATACGCTTTAAGAGCTACTTCAAGTAATCCTGCTAAATAACGATTGGGAGTTTCTGCAATTTTTATCGCTGAAATTGCTCCTTGATCAATCCATCGGGTAGGAATTTGAGATATACTTGTTACCCCTACTTTCGTAAGGTCTGATTGAGCTAGGTAAACAATTTGGGGTTTTAAATGGTTTTCTTTTTCCCATTCCATATCCCTTCCTTCCCCAAGGTGAGCACGACACAATTCTGGATGTATGATACAGGGTGATGAGTAAGGTGAATTTACAAAGCAGGGGTAGCAGAATCCTTGCCCAAAAGATGTTTTTGTTACTTTTTGGCAAACAATGCATTCAATGACTCCTGACCAAGTGAGCTTGATCTGCTTTCCTATGTATGCGTTCATGTGAACAGACTCTTCCAACTCTAAAAAATAGTTGATTGGATCTCCTTGTTCTGTTCGCATTTTATGTAATTTTCCTTTCATTAAAGCTTTTTTTAAATGTAATTTTGTTTTAATTAAGCTATCCAAGAAAAGGTGTTAAGACAGGCTATTGATTAAACGTGTAGTTTTTCTAATTCACCTACTTGTGTTTCCCAGCTAATCATTGTAAGGTCTAATTCCTGTTTTAATTGCTCGTAAACCGAAATTGTTTTCTCTGCCTTTGCTTTATCTGAATAATCTAACTCGAGAATCATTTTATCCATTTGTGTGATTTTCTCTTCCAGTTGTGAAATGAGTTCTTCAGATCGTTTGATGTTATTTTGAAGTAAATTTTTCTTTCGTTTTAGTTCTTTCACTTCCTCTGGGGATTCTATTTTTTCAACTTCTTTGATTATTTTCTTAGGTGATGGCTTGTCGGTTTCTTCGTTCGCCATCTTTTTTGATAAGTATTCTTTTACATCGTAGTGGTAAATTTTCAATGTTTTATCTTGAATATCCCATATCCGATTTGTAAGACCATCTAAAAACTCTCTGTCGTGGGAAACGACAATAAAGGTTCCTTCGTAATTAATTAATGCACGTTTTAATACTTCTTTTGATTGGATGTCTAAGTGATTAGTTGGTTCATCAAGTATTAAGAAATTACAGGGACTTAGCAGTAATTGACAAAGCGCTAATCGTGTTCGCTCTCCTCCTGAAAGGATACCCACTTTTTTATCAACTTCTTCACCAGTAAATAAAAAGGTTCCTAATATGCTCCTTAATTCTTTTCGTACTTCACCTTCTGCAATATCATCTACGGTTTCTAATATGGTTTTTGAAGTATCAAGCTTTTCTGCTTGGTCTTGAGCGAAATAACTGATATGGACATTGTGACCGTAATTCACGATTCCATCTCCATCAAGTGTTCCCATGATGCGTTTTAGTAATGTAGATTTACCTACACCATTTGGTCCTAATAAAGCTATTTTTTCTCCTCGACCAACGGTAATGTTTATATCTCTAAAGATGATTTTATCGTTGAATGTTTTTCCCATGTCGTGCATTTCGAGTACCCATTTTCCAGGTTGATTACTCAAGGGAAAGGAAACTTTCATTCTAGCTACTGCATCACTTTCAATTTCAATGATTTCGGTGCGGTCTAACTTTTTCATTAAGGATTGTGCAAAAGATGCTTTACTTGCTTTTGCACGAAATTTATCAATTAATTCTTTGGTGTGTTTGATGTCTTTCTCCTGTTGCTTTTTTGCATTGGTCATCAATTCGAGTTCTTCTTCTCGTTTGATTTTATAAAGTGAGTAAGCTAATGGGTAATCGTTTACTTTTCCTTGGGATATCTCTAAGGTCCGTTTTGTAACGTTATCCAAAAATAACCTGTCGTGAGAAATTACGATTACAATTCCTTCAAATTTTTGCAGGTAACTTTCAAGCCATGATATGGAAATGATGTCCAAGTGATTTGTTGGCTCATCAAGTAAGATTACATCTGGTTTGTTGACTAATATGCGCGCCAATTCAGCACGCATTTTCCATCCACCTGAAAATGATTGAAGGGCACGGCTAAACTCATCTTTTTCAAAGCCCAAACCTAATAAAATAGTAGCAATTTTTTCTTCCCATTGAAATCCCTCGTGAAACGAAAAAAGGTCGTTTAGTTCTGTGAGTTCATCGAGTAAAGCGAGGTATGAATTGTTTTCATAATCGGTACGAACAACTAAATCATGGTTGATTTCATCTAGGCGTGATCTAACACTGTTTAATAGCTCGTTTGAATAGTATAGGTAGTCGTAAACTGATTTAGTAGTGTCTATTTTAATGTCTTGGGTTAAGTATCCGATGGTTGCGTCTTTAGGGCAGTGAATTTTCCCTTCAGAAGGCTTTTCGTAACCGGATAGCAACTTTAAGAGGGTAGATTTACCAGCGCCGTTTTTTCCAGCTAAACCAATTTTATCACCACGGTTAATTTGTAGTGTAATGTCCTTGAATAAGTAACCTTGCGGAAGGTAAACACCGAGTTGTTCTAAGTTAATCATGTTGTAAATATAGGAAATTCATTTTTTATTTTAATTGTTTGTTTTTTTGTCTTTTGATTTACAGCTTAAAAAACAGCTGTAAATAGATTGTTTTTCGTATGTTGACAATGAACTGAAAATAATATTTTTTTATTGATCGTCAGTTTCACTGTTTAAAAGGTGTTCAAAAATAAGAGTTTTATTTTTTGACTCGTATATCAAAAAGTTGTATTTACTTTTGTACTTCTTTATTAATTTAGTTTAAACAATATGAATTTGGTAAGATGTTACTTTATGTTAGCAGTAGTTTTTAGTACTACTTTTTCCATCTCTCAGTCTTCTGAAAAAAAGTCTTTATTATGGAAAGTCTATTCAAGTAGTACTAAGGATACTTCATTCATATATGGGACTATTCATATAATCGAGAAAAAGGATATGGTTTTGAGTAAACGCTTAAAAAACGCTTTAAAAAACGCTGACGCATTGCTAATGGAAGTCGATTTAAATATGGACAAAGAAACAAAGCGTAGGGTAGGTGAAATGGCACTTTTACCAAATCATCAAACCTATAAAAATTATTTGAATATTGAAGAAGCAAATTTTCTTTCAGCTTATATGAAAGATACATTAAAGTTAGGCGGAATTAAAACAATGATTTACGGGATGATGAAGCCGTTTTTTTTACAAGCGGCACTCCTTTCAGAAGGGATTAAGCATAAAGCTTCGTTTGAACTTACGTTTCAGAAAATCGCATCTCGCAAAAAACAACTCGGTCTTGAAACAATTGATGAACAAATGGAACTTATTTCCGGAAAAGATGCGTTAAAAGATCAATTTGAACAACTTATCGTAACATTAAAAAAAGGGGAGCTTTCATCAAATCAAATGTCTCAAATAGTTTCGTTGTACAAAAAACAAGATGTTGAAGCATTGCATACATTCACCGTTTCATCTATCTATGAAGAATGTAATGGAAACAATCAAAAGTCTGCGGAAATGCTTGAATCAATCTTATATAATCGAAATCGAAATTGGATTCCGAAAATTGAGACTCAAATCACAAAAGAAAATACTTTTATTGCTGTTGGTGCAGCGCATTTAGGGGGTGATAAAGGCGTTTTGAATTTGCTCCGTAAAAAAGGATATTTTGTAGAACCAGTTTTTTGATTATTTTACCATGGTTGTATCCAAATTACGTCACTTTTAATACTGATTGTTACGGTCATTCGTAAAAATGTTCAATTAATATTCGTGTCAGATGAAACAAAAAAAGAAAGTAGCTGTTTTTATACCACCTAAGATGCATTCTAGAAATAAACACTTAAATCGATATGATTTTTCGGTACTGGTGAAAAATTTACCTGAATTAGCAGATTTTGTCATACCTAATTTTATGGGGGATGATACAATCGATTTTTTCAATCCGGATGCTGTTTTAGCATTGAATAAATCCTTATTAAAGACCTATTATAACATTGTTGAATGGGATCTTCCTATTGGATACCTTTGTCCCCCTATTCCAGGAAGGGCAGACTATATTCATCATATAGCGGATCTGTTGTGTACTTCAAATTATGGTCGTTTTTTAATTGGTGATAAAGTCAAGGTACTCGATATTGGTGTGGGTGCAAATTGCATATTTCCTATTATTGGTTCAGCAGAATATGGCTGGTCTTTTATTGGTGCTGAATCTGATGAGCTTGCATTTCAAGCAGCAAATAAGATTGTTTCGTCTAACGCGATTGCATTGAATGCGATAGAGATTAGAAAGCAAGCTACACCAAAGGACGTCTTTTTCGGGATGATTTCTAAGGACGAGATTATTGATGTAAGTATATGTAATCCTCCTTTTCATGCATCTGCGGCTGAAGCTCAGGCTGGATCGCTCCGAAAACTTAAGAACTTATCGGGGGATCAAAGTGTTGAGCCTACTCTGAATTTTGGAGGTCAGTCTAATGAATTGTGGTGCGATGGGGGAGAAGAACGTTTCGTTCATCGAATGGTAAAGGAAAGTAAAAAATTTAGTCGGCAGTGCTTTTGGTTTTCAAGTTTGATTTCAAAGCAATCAAATTTAAAATCGATTTACCAAATTCTAGAAGCATTTAATGTAGAACAAGTTGTTACAATACCAATGGGGCAAGGTAATAAAACTAGCCGTATTGTTGCATGGACATTTTTATCAAAAGAGCAACAGAAAGAGTGGAAAGATACGCGATGGTGTGAACATAAATAATAGTTTTATGAATGAGTTAAATGAGAAGATAGATTATACATTGTTGGATATGGAGGTTTCGGAGATAGAACTAAGGCAAATGTGTGAACAAGCAATTAATTTAAAGGTTGCATCGGTATGTGTTATGCCTATCCATGTATCTTTTGTAAGAGAAATTTTAAAATCAAGCGCTGTGTCAATTTGTTCTGTTATATCTTTTCCAGAAGGAAATCATTCAATGATTGAAAAAGTAATCGAAACAGAGCGAGCAATCTTAGATGGCGCAGATGAAATAGATATGGTGTTAAATTATCATTTGATTGAAAATGCCTCTTATCTTAAATCGGAAGTAGAAGCTGTTCGAATTTGCTGTTCTAAATTTCAAAATAAGTTTGGAAAACCTATTTTATTAAAAGTGATTGTTGAAAGTGGAATTTTATCATTGGAACAGACTCGAATTGCTACTCAAATTTGTATTGATACTCAAGTTGATTTTATCAAAACATCTACAGGTAAAGTAGCTATAGGTGCAGAATTAGAAAAGGTTCAAATGATGCATGAAACCATTCGTATAAATAAATCTAATTTAAAGATTAAAGCATCTGGCGGTATTCGAACGATGGAGCAGGTATCTATATTCTTACCATATGTTCAACGTTTTGGTATGGGTTACAAGGCAGTTGATATATTGAACAATTTTTAATTGTAAATTTTGATTTATAAAAGATTAGCGTGTTTTAAATAGGGTTAAAAACCAGAAAAACTGCTTGCTATTTTGTTAAATAGCTCTGTTAATTGTATATTCTTAATAAATTACTATTGTTCCAAAAAGTTTGATATTGCCTTAATCCAATTTCTGAACCTGAGATAGCGGATCCATCAAATAATGAGAATTTGGCATTTGTACAGCTGTCATCTAATTGTAAAAAATTATCTTTATTTACAGTAAGTGCCTGACCACATGCTGAGACTGATGCTGGAGATTGTCTGTCGAAAGCTATAAATTCATTGGTCGACTTTCGGTAAACGACAATCCCTTGAACTCCTCCTTGAATATATGCCCAGCCACCTATTCCTTGAAGTGTATTGTAGGAAGGTAAATCTAAATTGATTGTGATGTCAAAAGGAATGCTTGGGATAGGATTGTTTTTATGTTTTAAGCACGAAAACAGAGTTAAACTCAAGATGGTTAATACGGAAATAGTTAATTTAATCATTTTTAATTTCTTTTTATAATGATGTCCTTTTCTTGAAGTGTGTCAATAAACTTTTTTTCATGATGACTAAATAAAGGTAAGCTAATCTTTTTGGATTTAAATGACTCATTTTCAATGTAGAAAACCTTGATGTTATTTTTGTAAATTAGTATGAAATTTATTTGATCTAGTGAAAAAGTATAATAGCTATGAATGAAAACGGTAAGCCAGTTTTTTATGATGAGTTGACTTGAAGTTACCAGGAGATTGTTTTTTTGAAAATAGAGTATTGTTATAAATAAAACAACACCAATAATTGAAATTATTAAATCATTCCAGATTAAGACCTGGGTTTTTGAAAAAAATAAAAGGATTGATATGAGGAAAATTAAAATGTGTTTAAAATCAATAATGTCCTTTAAGTTGACTTTTGATTCTAATAAAATCGATTGATCTGATTTGTTTTCAGTTGAGCTAAAATTCAATATTGGATTGGTATGTAAGTAAATTAATTTAGGGTCTTTTTTATTAAGAGGATCTTGATTAAGAAAACGACAGGTATATCCATACAGCTTAGGAAATAATAATTTAAACGCGTAACTTCTTTCAAAAAAGTTTTCTACAAGCTCCGCGAAAAATTCTTCTTCATTCGATAAGGCATAGGGTGAGAAAAAAGAGTTTTCTTTTGCTGATTTTTCAACATCTTTAAATTCATCAGGATATCTGTTTTTCCAATGGGAATAAAAATCTTGGAATTTAATATTAAAATGGATTGTGTTATTTAATGTTTCGTTAAAATTTAGTGCATGAGCCATTTCATGTAACCCTACATTTTGTCCATCATTTATTAGATGATATTCATCGATAAAGCTTTTATATGAGATAGAAATGATGCCCCTTAAACTTACATTTCCTTTGTGATATATTTTTTTTGAGCGATGGTATAAAAAATCGGCCGGATAAATCCTGATTTGCTTGAATGAATCAAGTTTGTAATTAGAAAATCCAAAGGTGAGTTGAATGATGCAACTACTAATTAACACCTTTGCATCTTCCTTAGGTATATTTTCGGGGAAATTAAAAAAATGGAAACTTTTTGAATGTAAAATCACACTCAATCGCTTGATGAAAATAGTTTTGTTATCACTAGATAGTGTTCCGAAGTATGGATTGTGTTTGTTTAAAATGGTTTCAAAATGAGCTTTCTTTTTAAGGCTTTTGTATGCCTTATATTGGAGGAGTAATCGATTAAAGTATAGGAAATATAAAATGGGGGAGATTAAAATAATAAAGAAAATAAGTGAAGTCATTATATATTTCATTTTCGATTTATTTTAAATAAAAAAAGCCGTTTAAAACGGCTTCTTTTATTTAAAATAAATCTGTTATAGATTAAAAGCTGTTTTAACTCGATCAACATAATCTAATTTTTCCCAAGTAAATAACTCTACTTTCTTCTCGATAACTACTCCAGAAGGACCAACAAATTTTTTCGTTACAATTTCATTTTTTCTCCCCATGTGACCAAATGCTGCGGTTTCACTGTAAATAGGATTTCTTAATTTTAAGTGTTGTTCAATTGCGTATGGACGTAGATCAAAGAGTTTTTCGACAACACGAGCAATTTCACCATCTGTTTTAGATACCTTGGCGGTACCATATGTATTTATGTATAAACCACAAGGTTTAGCAACTCCAATTGCATAAGAAACTTGCACTAAAACTTCGTCGCATAATCCAGCAGCAACTAAGTTTTTTGCGATGTGACGCGTAGCATAAGCAGCAGATCGGTCTACTTTAGATGGATCTTTTCCAGAGAAAGCACCACCTCCATGAGCACCTTTACCTCCGTATGTATCAACTATGATTTTACGTCCAGTTAAGCCTGTGTCTCCATGAGGTCCTCCGATTACAAATTTCCCAGTTGGATTAATGTGATAGTTAATCTCAGAAGTAAATAGTACTTGAAGTTCAGGTTTTAATTTTGACTTAACACGAGGAATAACGATTGTGGTTATATCGTGTTTTATTTTTGCTAACATTGTTTCTTCAACATCAAAATCATCATGTTGTGTTGAAACAACGATGGTGTCAATTCGCTGTGGAACATTGTCGTCAGAATACTCAATAGTTACTTGTGATTTAGCGTCAGGGCGCAAATAAGGAATTAATTCAGGTTCGTTATTTCTAATCTGTGATAATTCTTGAAGAATCTTATGCGCTAAATCTAATGCAAGAGGCATGTAGTTTTCAGTTTCTTTTGTGGCATATCCAAACATCATTCCTTGATCTCCAGCTCCCTGTGCATTTGCTTTTGACTCAAAGTCATCTGCTACTACAATTCGATCAACACCTTGATTTATATCGTCTGATTGATCGTGAATTGCAGATAAAATACCACAAGAGTTCGCATCAAACATGTACTCAGATTTAGTATATCCTATTTTTTTAATTACATTTCGTGCAATCGATTGAACATCTAAGTATGCGTTAGTTTTAACTTCTCCAGCTAAGATTACTTGGCCAGTAGTTACTAATGTTTCACATGCAACTTTTGAAGATGGGTCGAAAGCCATGAAGTTGTCAATTAAAGCATCTGAAATTTGATCAGCTACTTTATCAGGATGACCTTCAGAAACTGATTCTGATGTAAACAAATAAGACATTTCCTTAAATTTATGTTAATTTGAACACAAAACTACTAAAAAATTAATTGTTATAATTGTCTTGCTTGATTTAATGAGTAAAAAATAATGTAATTTTAGCAAAAAATCCAAAATTATGAATGTTCCTGTCAATGTGTATACTGAAATGACTCCAAATCCTGCTACGATGAAATTTGTAGTAAATAAGTATTTATTGTTAACTGGTGAGTCAGTCGAGTTTACTTCTAAATCAGATGCGAAAGGATTTTCTCCTATTGCAGAAGAGTTGTTTAATTTCCCTTTTGTAAGAGGCGTTTTTATTGCAAGTAATTTTGTTACTATTACTAAGACGGATAACATCCCATGGGATTTTATAACAATGGATTTGAGGGAATTTATCAAAAACTGGATTGCTGAAGGGAAAGACGTATTGATTCAAATGCCAACTCCTAAGTCTAAAATTCAAGATTTGGAGTCCGGCGAAAAAAAGGTATATGCCATTTCTGAATACGATGATGCTATTCGCAATTTATTAGATGAATTCGTTAAGCCAGCTGTTGAATCCGATGGTGGTGCAATTGAATTTCTGGGATTTGATAAAGGGGTAGTTACTGTTCAACTTCAAGGTGCATGCTCAGGGTGTCCTTCTTCTACCGCGACTCTAAAAGGAGGGATTGAAAATTTATTGAAACAACACCTTCCTGAGGTTACGGAAGTAATCGCTGAAAATTTGTAAATTTAAAAAGCGTTTTCAATTTCATAATGCATCTGTTTAAATGAAAGTTGTATTTTTTTAAATGAAAGACTTTTTTTGAATATGAGAATAGATGTGTTTTAATATTTAGTCTAAGATCTAAATTTAGACTAAAGTTTTTTATACGTTGTTAATGGTTACTATCATTAATAATGTTATTTTCGCACTTGATTTTAGGTACCACTTTGTGGAATAAAAGGGAATCCGGTGTAAATCCGGGACTGTATCTGCAGCTGTAAGCTCTGTAAAATCAATTTAATTAAGTCACTGTTCTGACGACGTCATAAGGAATGGGAAGGCAAATTGAGTTGGAGCGAGTCAGAATACCTGCCTTGAATCGTTGAATGAAGACTTCAGAATAAAGTTGGATTTACTTAAGGTAGCTCTTTATAGGATATTTATGTCCATCTGAAATCTTCTTTGTTTAATTTATTTTTTAACTATTTAATTAAAATTAAAATGAAGAAGTGTGATTTTTTTATTAAATGCATCAATCGATGTATGTTTGTAGGTCTCCTACTTACGGTGGTTTCAAGTTGTAAAAAAGATGAGATTATTGTTCCCTCAACTGCTTTGTCTAGCATCATAGATTTTGAGGAGTTATCACTGAAAGATGATTCTTACATAGACAGTGCGTTAACTGGGGCTTTTATCTTCAAAGATGTCACTTTTCACAATGAAAAAGGTAAGTGGTCATGGGATGGTTTTGCACTTTCAACAATGCGTGATACTCAAACTGTTGGCTATTCAAATCAATTTTCCTCTTTTGCGGGAAGTGGATCTTCTTTAAGTAGAACCTATTTGGTTGGCTATGCAGGTGCTGCTCGTTTTAAGTTACCTGTTGGAAAAACAGCTGTTTTATCAATGGAAATTACAAACACGAGTTACGCAGCACTTTCCATGTTGAAAGGGGATAATATCTCAAAAAAATTCTCTGAGAAAGGAAAAGATTTTTTCCGTGTTTGGATGGTAGGTTATAAAGTTGGTATTGCCAAAGATTCAGTGAGCTATTTACTTTCTGATTTTATCGATGTTAATGCTTCTAAGCATTATGTTCAAAAAGAATGGAAAAAAATACTTACTCCCAAATTGAGTGCAATTGATGAAGTTAGATTTAGATTAGAATCATCTGACAATCATCCTAGTTTTGGCATGAATACTCCTGCATATTTTGCATTGGATAATGTTGTGATTCAATAAGTGTAATTCCTTGAAGGGTTTTCGTTTTTTGTGTTCTGTCTTATTTGTGTGTTTCTTTCAGGCGTCGGAAGGTTACACTCAAGTTAAGACATCTATTTTACCAGAAATAACGATTTCTAATAATAAAAAAGCACAAGATAATAATCAATCGATTACGAAGGAAGAACTTGATCTTTCTTCAGATGAAGATGTTGGCATCGCAGTAAAGAGATTTGCTGGGATTACATTGAAAAATTATGGGGGAGTCGGGGGTTTGAAAACAATTTCATACAGGGGGATTCCGGGCACACATACTTCTATTTTAGTTGATGGGTTCTCTATTCAAAACACTCAGATTGGTCAAATTGATTTAGGCGCTATTTCTTCAGATAATGTAAAAGAAATTCGTTTTATCACAGCTTATGATCGTCAGTTATTGGCACCTGTTTCTGCGCTTATAAATGGTAATTTTTTAGCCATTGAAACCCTCGAATCCTCTTTTTCTACTGTGCGGAAAATGCGGTTATCTTTTAATAATGGTTCTTTTGGCTATAATGAGCTTTATGCTGGTTTAAATGGATCCTACTCAAATTGGTTTTTTGGGATAGGGGGAAGATTCCGTTCTTACAAAGGAGATTTCCCTTACGATGTGTTGAATGGAAATCAATCCTATTTAGGAAATCGTTCTAATAATGATCTTAAGGATGCAAGTGCTTCAATCTGTTTTGGGGTAATTACCTCTAGTCGCTCCCGTTTCAAGTTCAATTTACAAGAAAGTGGCTACAGTAAAGGTTTGCCTGGTGCTGTTGTCTTATATAATAATACTGCTAATCAAAGGCTTTCAACATTAAATCATCAGCTAAACGCTGATTGGGTATTTTGTGCTAAGGATATTTCAGCGCGTTCTTATTTTTCGTGGGGCATTGGTGGTATGACGTATTCAGATCCTTCTTATTTAAATGATAAAAATGGAATCAAAAGCGACTATGAAAACCAATCTTTACAACTTGGACAATCGATAAATTACCATGTCAATGATTCGGTATTTAGCGTATTTGGAGGGTTTGAATTGACGCATAGTACTTTAAAACAAGTTTCGTTTAAAAATATAAACCCCATTCGTGAACACGGACAAGGTGTCGTCGGATTTGAATGGATAAAAAAGAATTTTGTAAACAAAAGCTTCTTTGGTTTTCATCGAGTTTTAGATCTCACTAATGCTTCATTACACAATACTGCCTATGTTGGTGGCTCTGAGTTTAATGTGTTAAAAGCAAACAAGTGGATAGGGAAAAGTCGGTTATCATTAAAAAAAACCTATCGAATGCCTTCTTTTGGTGAGTTGTATTATAATAATGTTTCTACTTCAAACTTACGTCCTGAAAGGGTAAGTCAGTTAAATATTGGAACAACTTTTTCGGAATTGTTACCGGGATTTGAATTGAGATTAGATGTCTATGCAAATTGGGTGATGGATAAAATTGTTGCAATTCCAACAAAAAATTTATTTGTGTGGTCTATTCTAAACGTTGGAAAGGTATTTGTTTCTGGATCGGATCTATTAATGCAAAAAAGATGGGTGATTGATTCCGTTTTTCAATGGAACGTGAAAGGAGTTTATTCACTTCAATATGCGCTGGATAAATCAGATGAAAATTCAGTTACCTTTAATCACCAAATCGCTTATTTACCTGTTCATTCAGGAAATATGGATGTTTCTTTTGAAATGATAAAATATAAAATGGGAAGTGCTTTCTCAATTTACGCAGTAAGTAATCGTTTTTCTTTAAATGAAAATAATAAAGCTAATTGGGTTAATGGATTCGGAATAATGGATCTTATGTTGTTTAAAACAATCTCGTTTAATGAGAATCAATCATTGCGAATCAGTATCTCAGTAAAGAATTTAGCAAATTCAGCATATGAGTATATTCGTTATTTTGCAATGCCAGGTAGAAATTATATGTTACGTTTAAGTTATGGGTTTTAAAGTTTTTTTTGCGTGTGTTTTTTTAATGGCTTTTTGCTCGTGTAAGAAAGTGGATTCACCTTTGTCTTCGAAGGTAAGTTCATTGAAAAAGGGATTATTAGTCTTAAATGAAGGCTTGTTTAATCTTAATAATGCTTCATTAAGTTGGATTGATTTGCAAACAAACGCAGTTGAAACAGATTTTTTTGTTCGTAAAACGGGTCGATTTTTAGGTGACACTGGAAATGACCTAGGGACTTATGGGAGTAAAATTTATATCGTAGTAAATGTGTCAAGTACAATAGAGGTACTTGACGCTTTAACAGGGAATAGTATAAAGCAAATTTCGATGCTTCTTGATGGGAAATCCAAACAACCAAGAAATATGGTTTTTTATGAAGGGAAAGTATTTATAAGCTGTTTTGATGGGTATGTTGATGTGTTAGATACCAGTTCACTGCTGATTGAAAAGCGAATTAAAGTGGGCTCTAATCCTGATAATTTGACGATTGTAAATGATGAAATATGGATAGCTAATTCTGGCGGATTAAAGTTTCCAATGTATGATTCAACAATTTCAATTATTCATCCAAAATCATTTAAAGTTGTTAAAGAGTTAGTGGTAGGTAAGAATCCGGGGGGGATTAGTCAGATTGGTTCTCATGTCATTGTTCATACGAGAGGCGATTACGGAGAATGTAAGCCTCAATTGCATCGAATAGAGCCTATATCTCGGGTAATTGAAAAGTCTCAGCTCACTGATGTATCATATCTTCAAGGAGTTGGAGATACTTTGTTGTGCTTCAGTTCAAATAGAATATCGGTGTTGTCAATCAAAACATTGACGCTAGAAAAAACAAGTTTTATTTCCTTAAATGAGGTTATTTCATTTTATGGAATTCAATACCTTCCTATGTCAAAATCTTATCTTGTATTTGATGCCAATGGGTACACAAATTTAGGGTACGTATACACGTATTCAGAAACAGGTCAAAAAATCAGGAAGTACAATGTAGGATTGAATCCAAGTAGGGCAATTGAATTTTAATTGTGTATATTCAAAAACGGGTGGTCTAATTTCTTTTATGATTTAAAAAAAGTTGGACTACTCTCCTCCATGGATTCTACATATTTCTTAATGTTTTGCTCATCTGCCATATTTAATATCATGAGTCTATTTTCAGCTTCAATAACGATGTGGTCATTTAATCCTTCGATTAATGCAATACGTTTAGAAGGGATGTTTACGATGCAATTCGATGAGTTAATCATATGGACATGGTCGCCAATTACAGCATTTCCATTATAATCTTTTTCTAAGTGGGTATATAAACTAGTCCATGTTCCCAAATCTGACCAGTCAAAATTAGCCAAAACAACATCTACATTCTTGGCGTTTTCCATGACTGCAAAATCAATGGATATATCTTCGCAAT
Source organism: Chryseobacterium gleum (assembly GCA_945897755.1). Taxonomy (GTDB): domain Bacteria; phylum Bacteroidota; class Bacteroidia; order Flavobacteriales_D; family Crocinitomicaceae; genus CANHVK01. Next base: position 14,277 of record CAMDGH010000026.1, read on the forward strand.
CTTCAAAGCATGAGTTAATATAACTTTGTTCATCTTCTGTATTATAAAACCCTTGAGATGGAGAAAAAAGCTGGTATAATTCAGGATTGAATTTACCGATTGCTTCTAAAATAGTTGTGCAATTCCATACAAAAATCCCTGAATTCCAATAGTAGTTTCCTGCTTTTAGAAAAATTTCTGCGACTTCTTTATTTGGTTTTTCACGAAAATGCTTTACCTCTTTTACTTGTCCGCCAATGATGTCTTCTCCTTCTTCGAATTCAATGTATCCATACCCTGTGTCAGGACGTGTAGGCTTTATGCCAAGTGTCACTAAACGGTCATAATTACGTGCTTGATCGATTGCAATTTCAATGATATTAACAAACTTTTCTTCTTTTAAAATTAAATGATCTGAAGGTGCTACTACCAATGTTGCATTCGGATTGAGATCGAATATTTTAGCCGCTGCATACATGATACAAGGTGCAGTGTTTTTTCGTTTAGGCTCTGTTAAAATTCGACTTGAGTCTATTTGAGGTAGTTGTTCTTTTATTAATTTAGCGTAAGCTGTATTTGTGACAATGAAAATATTATTCTCGGGTGCAACGTTTAATAAGCGCTCAAAAGTCATTTGAAGCAATGATTTCCCAATTCCTAATACATCTAAAAATTGCTTAGGTTTATTTGGAGTTGACATTGGCCAAAATCTACTTCCGATTCCTCCAGCCATAATGACACAATAATTATTTTCCATAGGATTATTATTCAAGGTAAATTATTCAGGGTGAATTATTCAATGTGGGGATGAACTTCTGCCAGAGTATGAATTAAGTATTCTTTGTTATTCGCAAGGTGTTTGCAAATAAAACGCTTCCGTCTCAACTCTCCTTTAATATAAAGTTTTCCGCCAAGAACAAATGTAGTGTTTTTAGGTAAATTTTCAAGGAATATAACGTCATCTTTTTTTAGATCGTATGATTTTAATACCCTAAGCAATGGAAGGTCTGAGCAAGAAGATGCTTTCGTATTTGTTAAAGAACGAACGAGTTGATTGGTAATGTCAATTGGAAGTAGTTTTGAATCGATGGCTGGTAATAAGAGTGATCGAAAACACTGTTTCCATTCTTCCCCGTGCGGTTGTATTATTGAGCCATATTTTTCGTACGCCTTTAAGTGAGCAAATTCATGGAGTGTAGTTACTAAAAAAGCGTAAGGGTTTAAGTCTCCGTTGATTGTTATTTGATGCGCATAGCCTTTTCTCCCAGCTCTAAAATCACCTAGCTTTGAACTCCTTGGTCTAACAATTTTAAATTTTACAGGAACTTCCAAAACCAATGATGCAATCATTTCACTGAACCCTTCTGGTAAATAGGGCTTTAATTGAGTTGAAATCTTTGTTTTAGTATCCATTTTATACAAAATTAGTTATGTTTCAGTTAATTCCTTCTTTTTTTTGTGATAGAAGTAAATAATCTATTAATTTAGCAGACAATGATCAAGATTATTCGCAACATAGGGAAGTATTTTTTGATGCTCTTTAAGGTTTTTTCAAAATCTCAAAATTTCAGTGTTTTTCGGAGTAAATTTATTCTAGAAGTATATGGAATTGGCATTAGCTCTTTTCCCATTGTTTTGTTAATGTCTTTTTTTATGGGAGGAGTGATTGCTATGCAAACTGCGTCTAATATGGATGTTCCCCTTTTGCCTGAGTATGCGATTGGTTTTATTACCAGGCAAAGTACTATATTAGAATTTTCTCCAACAATTATATCTTTAATTTTAGCGGGCAAAGTTGGCTCTAATGTTTCTTCAGAAATTGGCATGATGCGGGTTACAGAACAGATTGATGCTATGGAAATTATGGGTGTAAATTCTTTGAATTTTATTATTCTCCCTAAGATTGCGGCTGCAGTTGTTTTTTTTCCAATACTTATTATTTTTTCTATGTTTTTAAGTATCATCGGTGGATGGATTTCGTTAGTTATTACAGATCTTTCCTCTACAGAATCATATGTTTTCGGAATTCGTTCTTTTTTTGAGGTATTTTCAATTGTATATGCTTTAGGTAAAACGATAGTTTTTGGATTTTTAATTATTTCAATATCCTCTTTTTACGGCTTTTACACAAAGGGTGGAGCTATTGATGTAGGTGTTTCTTCTACAAAAGCGGTTGTTTATAGTAGTATTGCTATTTTACTGGCGAATTTCTTTATTACTCAAATGTTTTTATTATAAATGATAGAGGTCAGGGATGTAACTAAAGTTTTTGCTAAGCATAAAGTGCTTGATTCGGTTTCCGCTCTTTTTGAGATTGGTAAAGTGAATTTGATTATTGGATCCTCAGGTCAAGGAAAATCTGTGTTAGCGAAATGCATTGTTGGTCTTCATGAAGTTACAGGAGGTGAGATTTTTTATGATGGAATTGATTTTTGTCAGATGAAAGAAAAAGAACGAAGATCAATCCGTCAACAGATTGGTATGTTGTTTCAAGGAGCTGCTCTTTTTGACTCAATGACGGTTGAAGAAAACATTAAGTTTCCTTTAATTATGTTTTCTAAAATGACTAAAGGAGAAATTCAAAAACAAGTGGATTTTTGTTTGGATCGTGTAAATCTTGCCGGTCGAAATAATTTGACTCCAGCTGAATGTAGTGGTGGAATGAAGAAACGTGTTGCGATTGCTCGGGCAATTGTGACGAATCCAAAGTATTTATTTTGTGATGAACCTAATTCAGGACTTGATCCGATGACTTCTATTTTAATTGATGGCTTGATTAAAGAAATTACGATTGATTTCAATATGACTACAATTGTGATTTCGCATGACATGAATAGTGTAATCGAAATTGGAGATCGAATTAATTTCATTCACCAAGGTAAAAATTGGTGGGTTGGTTCAAAAGATGAAATAGTGAATACAACGAATAAAGAAGTCATTGATTTTGTTTATGCATCATCATTTATGAAGCAAATCAAAAGTAAGTTAATGGGTTAAAAATAGGTGATAAATCCGATGTGAATTGTCCCGTTTTTAAGTTCTATTGGAAGTTCATTTCTTTTTCCTAGTCCATATGCCAACACAAAACTCCCATTTGTTGTTCCTAATGAAATGCCACTTCCAAATCCAAATGGATGAGCCCTTTTTTGAGTTGCTGTCTTGTTTTCATACCAGGTCTGATCGTAAAATAAAAAAAGGTATGATGTCTTGTCTAATAAAAATCGATATTCTACAGAATTTAGTATTCGTGTAGTTGCATTAAATTCATCTTCTCTAAATCCGCGTTGGGTTTGCTGACCTCCAAATCGAAGTAATTCGTTTTGAAAGTAGTCTGGAGCGATGTAAAACTCTGTTTGATGCCTTATTGCACAAATGTGACGACTAAATATTGGGATAAATTGCTGGTAGTTAATCTCTGTCTTTTGGGTTGTTGATGTGTTTTTGTCGGTCTTTCTTTGCCCAATGGATGCCTCTATACTTACTATATAACCTTTTCTTGGTGAAGGAATAAAGTCGATTGTTTGTTTTTTTAATGAAAATCCGTAAAATTTGGTAGTTGAATTTGCTAAAGATGAAGAAGCTAAATTTATCGTTTTTAATATGGATGTTTGATAGTATTGGTAATGGAATTTTACTGTAAATCCGCTACGAAGTATGTAATTTATTCCCAGTGTAGTTTTGAGCTCAAGAAATGTGCTATCCCGTTTATAGAGTAAAAACTGTCCATTTATTCCAATAGGCATTTTAAATAAGACAGGAAATAGGAGGTTTGATTTTAAGGTTTGTGTTCCTGCTTGAAGGTTTCGCCACTGAATATCTATGTTTTCTGACCGATTTAAAACATTTTGTAATTTTAATTGAACATCTCCTGTAAGCGTATATTTTGACGTGATTGGATTAGAAACTAAACCAACAATTCCCGAAGCTGTATTTACAGGCTTCGTTTTTAGGTAAAGATAGAGTGTAACTTCTTTGTCTGTGAACAAGAGTTCATATGGTTTTTCTGATTCGATAAATGCGATCTGACCTATTCTTTGATTTATATCCTTTTCTTGATTATTGTTGTAAATCGTGTTTTTCTCAATCCCTAAAATCGTTTGTATAAAATCGTTTGAGATACCTGAATTTCCTTTTAATTTAATGTCTGTCCAATGATATTGATTGTGAGGAACGATGTCTAGTCGCCCACGTATTTTATTTTCAGTGCTTATTTCAATGTCTTTTAGAGAAACTTCTGCAAAAGGGTATCCATTTGAAGTGTATTTTAAAAGTGTTTCACGAAGGAACTCACTTAATTCTCGGGGTTTCATTTGTCTTTCTTGATTGCTTAGAATCAATTTTCCCTTATGTGAAAGGTTTTCAGTAATTGAGATAATACATTCTTTAAAAATGGGTCCTTGTTTAAAAAACACGTGAAGGGTATCTTTATTTACAAAACTAGAGTCTATAAATGAACTTATGTATCCGTCTTTAACAAGTTGGTGGTAATATAATTGTATGTGTGCAGTCATTTGTGCGCTATCCTTAAATGCGTTGTATTGGACATTTTTTTTTGAAGCATGAAGAATTAAGTGATGTTTTTTTTGACTGAAAACGACTGTTAAAAGTAGTGTAAAACAGAAGGACAAGAAAAAGTTCATTTAAATAAAGGGATATTTTTCAATAATGAAAGGTTGATAACTTGTCGAAACTTTTAATTAAATAAATAATTTGTTAAAAGTATTAATTTTAAATTTGTATCATATAAACTGTTTGAATAATGAAAAAACAAATACATATTATTACACTAGTTGGAGTAGTTGCATTTCTTGTAGTTGCTTGTGGTTCAAGAAAACATTCTGGTAATTGTGATGCTTATGGTAAGACAATTACTACTACAGGTGATCACGCTAAAAAATAATTATTTTCTTAGAACGAAGTTTTGCCCTAAGTAAACGCGTCTAACGTCCTCGTCAGATGCCAGATCTTCTGCTGTTCCTTGTTTTAAAATACTCCCTTCAAATAGTAAGTATGCCCTATCTGTGATTGACAAAGTTTCTTGTACGTTGTGATCTGTGATTAATATTCCGATATTCTTTTCTTTGAGTTTTGATATGATTCGTTGAATGTCTTCTACTGCTATTGGGTCTACCCCTGCAAAAGGCTCATCGAGTAAAATGAATTTTGGATTTGTTGCCAATGACCTTGCGATTTCAGTTCTTCTTTTTTCTCCTCCAGAAAGTCTATTTCCTAAATTTTTTCTTACATGTGTAAGACTAAATTCCTCTAAAAGCTCTTCTAGCCGATCTAATCGCTCTTTTTTGTCCATTTTAGTCATCTCTAGAATAGCCAATATATTGTCTTCTACACTTAAATTTCTAAATACAGAAACTTCTTGAGGTAGGTATCCTATGCCTAATTGAGCTCTTTTGTACATTGGGAAGTTTGTGATATCCTTGTTATCTAAGAATACTTTTCCCGCATCTGGTTTCACTAAGCCAACGATCATATAAAATGAAGTTGTTTTTCCAGCTCCATTAGGCCCTAAAAGCCCAATTATTTCACCTTGATTTACTTCGATAGAAACTCCCTTAACGACGCTTCTTCCTTTGTATGTTTTTTCTATCAGCTGAGTGTGTAATAGCATTTCGTTTTCTATGTAATTTGATTTTTATGAATTTATTGATATTACGTAAAAGTGTTTTAATGCTTAATTCTTTTAGTGACTAAAATACTTATTTCGTAAAGAATGAGTATGGGGATCGAAACGATTATTTGACTTATTAAGTCTGGTGGTGTAATTACTGCAGCGAGTATTAATACGCCTATGATGGAATGCTTTCTGTATTTCTTAAGAAAGGCGGTATCTATGATGCCTATTTTGGCTAAGATAAATGCCACTACCGGAAGTAGAAATAGGAGTCCTGTGTAGAAAACGGTTGATATTATGGTGCTCATATATGAATTCACAGTGAAAATATTCTCAATGTCTTTTGAGATTTGATAACTTCCGAAAAATTGAACACATAACGGGGCTACTACAAAATAACCAAATAAAATACCCGAGAAAAACAAGATGCTTACATAAAATACAATCCCTTTAACTGCGGTTTTTTCGTTTTGTTTTAAACCTGGTTTTATAAATGCCCAAATTTGATAAAATGTAAATGGAAAAGTAATTACCAATCCTCCCATGATTGACATCATCATTGCGTAGGAAAATTGACCTGCCATGGTAGTGCTTTGCATTTTTACAGGAATCGTAGTTGTGCATACATGGAAGTACTTGCAAAAGAGTTTGTATGTGATAAAGTGTTCGTCTTTAAGCGAAAGGAATATGTGATTAATTATCCATTCCTGATAACACCAAATCGCAATTGAAAAAATCAAAATAGCGATTGAACATCTAACGAGTCTCCATCGTATTTCCTCAAGATGTGATATAAACGACATATTGGTTTGATCTTTCATAGTCAACAAAATTAATTATTTATTGGTTTGAAAATAATTTCTCTTGAAATCTTATTTATTCCTTTGTTTTTCATTCTTTATGAAACTCATTTATTTTAGTTTGGTTATACCGATAATTTTCTTAACTTTAATTTGTTTTGAATTTGTGAGGTTTTTTTAGTTGTACTTGATTAGTCTTTTTTCAGTAAAATAAATGGTGTTATTCTCGATTTACACTTAGTTTTTAATGAAATTTCTATTATAAGTGTTTATTCATAATTCAGTTTTTTATTATTTTAAGGATAATTTATAATTATATAATGGTTGAAATAGATCTTAAAAAAGCGTTGCGTTCGTATTTCGGTTTTGATAGTTTTAAAGGGAAGCAAGAGGAAGTAATAAATAATGTATTGAAAGGGCATAATACTTTTGTAATTATGCCAACAGGTGGAGGCAAGTCACTTTGTTATCAATTGCCGGCTTTGGTTTTAGAAGGTACGGCAATAGTTGTATCGCCATTAATTGCTTTAATGAAAAATCAAGTTGATGCGATTCGAAATGTAAGTGACAATGAGTCTATAGCACATTTTTTAAATTCATCTCTTTCCAAAACTGAAATTGCGCGTGTTAAATCAGATATCAAATTAGGTGTAACAAAATTATTGTATGTTGCCCCAGAATCACTTACTAAACAGGAGTATGTTGATTTTTTAACATCGGTGCATATTTCTTTTTTTGCAATTGATGAAGCACATTGCATTTCTGAGTGGGGGCATGATTTTAGACCAGAATATAGAAGGTTACGGGATATTTTTGAGCGAATTTCTTCAGTGCCAATTATTGCACTTACTGCAACAGCTACACCTAAGGTGCAACTTGATATTCAAAAGAACTTGAATATGGTTGATGCAAAGGTTTTTAAATCATCTTTTAATCGAGATAACTTGTATTATGAGATTAGACCAAAAATAGATGTTGAAAAAGAAATTATTAGATACATTCGATCCAAAGAGGGTAAGTCTGGTATTATCTATTGTTTGAGTAGAAAAAAAGTGGAGGAGATTTCTGAACTTCTTCAGTTGAATGGGATTAATTCACTGCCATATCACGCAGGATTAGATGCTACTTCAAGAGCAAAGCATCAAGATATGTTTTTAATGGATGATGTGAGTGTTATTGTTGCTACCATTGCTTTTGGAATGGGGATTGATAAGCCGGATGTGCGTTTCGTGATTCATCATGATATACCTAAATCCTTAGAAAGCTATTATCAAGAAACAGGTAGAGCTGGTCGTGATGGTGGAGAAGGGGAGTGCCTGGTGTTTTATAGCTATAAAGATATTGAGAAGTTAGAAAAATTTTTACACAATAAACCAATTTCTGAGCAAGAAATTGGACGACAACTATTGAATGAAATGGTTTCATACACTGAAACTTCTGTCTGTAGACGTAAGTATATTTTGCATTATTTTGGGGAGGAGTTTGATGAAACTGGCTGTTCTAGTATGTGTGATAATTGTCGATTTCCAAGAGAAAGATCTGAAGGTAAGGAATCTGTTCATTTGTTGTTGAAGTCGATAAATCAATTAGAAGAAATGCAGAAAGCAAAACACATTTGTTCTTTTATCGCTGGAAATATGACCTCTGATATTAAAAGCTATCGGCATAATTTGCTTTCATGTTTCGGAAAAGGAATCGATAAAACGGAGCATTTTTGGAACGCTGTAATTCGTCAATCTCTAGTTGGTGGACTATTGATGAAGGATGTTGAGACCTATGGAACGATTAAATTTACTGAAAAAGGACTTGAATTTTTAAAAGAACCTAAGTCTTTTATGTTAATTAAGGAACGTGTATTTACCGGAGAAGACGGAGAAGATTCAATTGCAGTCTCAGGGAAAGGCGGCGCTTTTGATGATGTTTTGTATGATTTGTTAGTTGACTTAAGAAAGTCGATTTCAAAACAGAAAAAAATACCTCCATTTGTAATTTTTCAAGAACCTTCGCTAAAGGATATGTGTTTTCAATATCCGATAACGATTGATGAATTAACAAATATTCAGGGCGTTGGAACTGGAAAAGCGTCTCGATATGGCGCTCCTTTTGTTGATTTGATTTATAATTACGTGGCAGAAAACGATATAGAGCGCCCTTTGGATTTGGTAGTAAAATCGCTTATAAATAAATCGGGATTGAAGGTTCAATTGATTCAGAATATTGATAGGAAACTTCCTCTCGAAGATATTGGTGTGTCGCAAGGTAAGAGCTTGGAAGAGATTTTAGATGAAATCGAAGCTATTGTTTCATCGGGTACAAGGGTTAATATAAATTATTACATTAATGATATTCTAGACTCGGATAATCAAGAGGAAATTTACGATTATTTCACGGAAGCAGAATCCGATGATATTACTTTGGCTTACATGGAATTTGAGGGTGATTATACGGAAGAAGAAATACGTCTTATGCGCATTAAATTTATGAGTGAAATGGCAAATTAATTGTTTTTTATCCTCTTAGATTTATATTCTTTAACTGATTTTATCGTACCTGATTACCAATAAATTAATTATTATTTAGCAAATTCAAAGCAACTATTTACAAATTTTCGAGTTATATTTGTAACTTGATTAACAATGATAATCAAGAGCTTTATTATAATTTTATTCTATGTGTTCTTTTTTAAAAAAATATTTCTTTTCTTTTTTTTTAATCCTTATATCTGTTTTTTCTCTGCACGCAAAAAAATGGTATGTTAATGATGCTTCAACAACTGGCGATATTTATTGTTCAGCTGCTGGAAGTGAAGTTGTAGTACCGCTTGTAGTTTTAGCATCAGGGTCAAATATTTCCGGGGGGCTTTCATCCACAAATTTTGCAAAATTTAATGTTGGAGATTATGTTACCGGTTCCGGATTGCCAGTAGGCACTTACATTGTTTCAAAGAATAATAGTTCTAGAACACTTACTTTTTCAAACAATGCCACATCCACCGGTACAACTTCCCTTACGATTTTTGGAGGCTATGCTGCTAAACCTATCTTAACGCTGAAAACCTTAATCGGGCTGCAGATTACCAATAATAACGATACAATTTACGTAGATGCGGGAACTTATAACGATAGAGATATAACCTTTAAAAAAAATTGTGTTGTAATTGGTGCAGGGGCCGCTTGGACCATTTTTGATGGGTCATCAATTGTAAGTGTTCAGAATATTTTTAATGATATTGGTGGAACAGGAAATGCAAATAAAATATCCTTGATAGGTTTAAAAATTCAAAATTCAAAATTTAATCCAGCATTAGAAGTTAATGCGGCCAATACGTTAGATTCAACCTATTTAACTATAAAAGATTGTTTTTTCGAAAACAACGTGAATAGTAACACCGGTGGCGGGGCCATTTTTATACAAAATAAGCCATATACCCCTGGTATATTGCCTGCGGTATTGACGGTAATAAATACAGATTTTTTAAATAATCACACCACATATGGGCATGTGGGAGGATCCATTGCCTTTATGTCTGATAAAGGACGTCTAAATATTTCCAATTCTAGATTTTATGGTTGTAATGATAAAACTTTAAATGTCATTGAGAACACCGATGCCGGTGGTGCATTATACATTGATGGTGCCACTAAAGCGGAAGTTTTTAATTGCGTTTTTCGCGATTTTGTTGCTGATGATGGCGGAGCCATTCAAACCAATAATTGTGAAAATTTATGGGTTTATAATTCTGTTTTTTATAATAATACTGCTCAAGACGGAAGTGCAATTCATACCTCAAATGGAAAGACCTGGATTTATAATTCTTTATTTGTAGCAAATAACAGCGATGCTCCGAGGGGTGGGGTAATATACACCTCATTTAGCGGAACAATTAACATCTATAATTCCACAATTGCCAACAATAAAAGTTTATCATCGGGAATAGGCGGTATATATGCCTTTAAGGGAAAAATAAATACCTATAATTCAATAATTTGGGGTAACAAAAATAATGACGCTTATGGTTATGAAGGGGAGCATTTAATTGAAAACTCAATATTGGGAGTAAGCGGAAGAAATAGTACTTGGCAGCCAAATTTAATAATTACTCCTGTTTTAAATACAGATCCATTATTTATCAATCCAACGTCAATCGATTTTAGAATAAAAGCCACATCTCCTGCAATAGATAAAGGATTAACACCTTCTCTGTCAATTGATATTAATAGATTTTCTAGGGTTTTAGTTAATGATATTGGGGCCTTTGAATTTAATTCATCTTTCTTGGATATACCTACCGTTTGTGCATTAAACGTTCCTGCTGTAGGCCCGGGTTTTTATGTTAACAAAACATATTCTGCTGCTGATATTTGGTGCACCGCAGCTGGTAAAGACATTGCTGGTTATGGTTTGGATAAGGATCATCCTGCAGCAAGTTTACAGTGGTTACTTTCTACTTCTGGGTATGCCTTTTCGCCAGGAGATACCATTTATGTTGACAACGATACTTATTCGGATGTAAATGTAGCCGTTAATAAAAAAGGTATTGTAATAATAGGAGCAGGTAAAAATCCTGATGGAAGCAGTAAAACCATATTTGCAAGTTCATCATCTAGTTCTTGTTTGTCAGTTAATGTTAACGATGTTATTTTAAGCGATTTTACAATTCAAGGATACGGAAATAAAGGCATTAACATTCTTGGGCTTGGTATATCAGGTATTAAGGTATTAAATGTTGTTATTGATCGCTGTGGAGATGGAATGCAGCCTGCTGTTTTGGTCAACCAAGGTAGTCAAGTTCTTTTTAAAGGAGGTGGTAATCTTTGTGCTTCGAAGGGTGCTAGTCATCAATTTGGACATGCTTTTGAAATATATGGTGGTAATGGTGCCAATCAAACTAATGTTACTATTGAGGATTATGTTATTTCTGGTGTAAGTGCAGGAAGTGGGGGTAGTGGAATCTCAAATTTAGGAGGCGCGATATATTTAGAAAACTCGAATTTAACGATTAAAAATTCCCTAATTGATGACAACAATTCATATGGTCCGGGTAGCGCGCTTTATGTTACCTCTCCAATAGCTCAATCAAACATAAATATTATTGGTTGTAAAATAGCAAAAAACAGAGCGGGTACCTCTGCTTCTTTTTCTGATGCTATAAACAGAACAGGAGGAGCAATAGCCTTGTTGAATAACTCTAAAATGAGGGTTTCAAATACCTCATTTTTATTTAATACTCTTCAATATGGAAGTATACCATATAATGGTGGTGCAATTGGAGTAGCTGGTTCTGATTTAGTTGTTGATTCCTGTTTGTTTCAAAATAACTTAGGTGGACATGAAAACCCTTCAACACGTTATGGCAATGATATTTATGTTTTTTCTGGGAGCGCCAAAGTTTTTAAAACGACTTTTAATAATTATGATGGAGCTTTATACAATTATATGCATAACGTATTGTCATTCGGCCCAAACGGATGGACTGGAGATCCTTCACAAACATCTACTACTACAGCAAATAATTCCAATGATATAAAAATAGGTTGTAGTAGTTCCGGATCGTTCTCGATTGAAAGTTCTGGCAATCCTTCAATTTCTTCAGTACGCTCAAACATTACTAAATTAAATACTGCAAATCCTAATTTTACTCCTTCACCTATTACTTTAATTACTTCAGGATCGTGTCCAAAAACGATATCTTCTTGTTCCCAAAATACAGCTTCAGCAGCATCAAGTACACCAACTTTATGTATCAATACGGCATTATTAGCACCAATCACGCATACCACAACAGGAGCAACAGGAATTGGAACTGCAACTAGTTTACCTGCAGGAGTTACAGCAACATGGGCTTCTAATACAATAACTATCAGTGGAACTCCAACAGCATCAGGAATATTTAATTACAGTATTCCATTAACGGGAGGCTGTGGAAGTGTCAATGCAACAGGAACAATCACAGTTACAGATTTAAATACAGTAACATTAGCATCAAGTACACCAACTTTATGTATTAATACGGCATTATTAGCACCAATCACGCATACCACAACAGGCGCAACAGGAATTGGCGTAGGAACAAATTTACCAGCAGGAGTTACAGCTACTTTTACAGCAAATACAATAACCATTGATGGTATCCCAACAGCATCAGGAATATTTAATTACAGTATTCCATTAACAGGAGGCTGTGGAAGTGTCAATGCAACAGGAACAATCACAGTTACAGATTTAAATACAGTAACATTAGCATCAAGTACACCAACTTTATGTATCAATACGGCATTATTAGCACCAATCACGCATACCACAACAGGCGCAACAGGAATTGGCGTAGCAACAAATTTACCAGCAGGAGTTACAGCTACTTTTGCAGCAAATACAATAACCATTGATGGTATCCCAACAGCATCAGGAACATTTAATTACAGTATTCCATTAACAGGAGGCTGTGGAAGTGTCAATGCAACAGGAACAATCACAGTGAATGATAATCCAATAACAGCATCAACGATTAGTGTAATTGGCAATGGTCCTATTTGCTCAGGTTCTTCAGCAATTTTCACAATCAGTGGCGGAGAGGGAAATGGAAAAGTAAAATACACCCTCAATGGAGGTTCAGAAACTGAAGAAACACTTGATGCTTCTGGCAGTAAAGTAGTTTCACTTCCTTCTATAGCAAGCAATCAAACGATCCTATTGACATCAGTAAGCACAACATTAGGATGTAATTCGGCTGTGACTAGTTCAACAAAAACTGCAAGTGTATTAGTAAATAATAATCCAACAACAGCATCCACGATTAGTGTAATTGGCAATGGTCCTATTTGCTCAGGTACTTCAGCAATTTTCACAATCAGTGGCGGAGAGGGAAATGGAAAAGTAAAATACACCCTCAATGGAGGTTCAGAAACTGAAGAAACACTTGATGCTTCTGGCGGTAAAGTAGTTTCACTTCCTTCTATAACAAGCAATCAAACGATCCTATTGACATCAGTAAGCACAACATTAGGATGTAATTCGGTTGTGACTAGTTTAACAAAAACTGCAAGTGTATTAGTAAATAATAACCCAACAACAGCATCCACGATTAGTGTAATTGGCAATGGTCCTATTTGCTCAGGTTCTTCAGCAATTTTCACAATTAGTGGCGGAGAGGGAAATGGAAAAGTAAAATACACCCTTAATGGAGGTTTAGAAACTGAGCAAACACTTGATGCTTCTGGCGGTAAAGTAGTATCACTTCCTTCTATAACAAGCACCCAAACGATCCTATTGACATCAGTAAGCACTACATTAGGATGTAATTCGGCTGTGACTAGTTTAACAAAAACAATTTTTGTGGACACAAAGGTAGTGCCAGTTATCCAAGGAGATTCTTCATTATGTAGTACTAATAAAAAGTTTACTTTAATAGGGAATCCGAAAAATGGATTATGGTCAGCGCTAGATGGAGGTGTAGTGACTCCTTCAGGTGAAGTAAATCCCTTGAATCAACTAAATTCAATTAGATATATCTATAACTATAATGGATGTTATGACACCACTAAATTAACTTACATTGGATTAACCGCTTCTAAGTTTGATAATTTTCCGATATTGTGTTATGGTTTTGCTTTTTCCCCATTAAAGCAAAATACCACTAATAGTCCCTCTATTTCTGGGACATGGAATCCTACTTTTGATAATAAAAACTCAAAATCATATACATTTACACCATCTTTTTTCGGTAAAATTTACTCCGATGGAAAGTGTTATGATAGTTTGCAAAAAACCGCAACGATATTCAAAACTGCAATTGCTACTACTTCAAATGGTGTAAATCAAACATATTGTAAAATCTTGAATAAAAAAGTAGTTGATTTGGGAATTGTTGAAAATCCTGTAAAGATTTTTCATACACCAAAAGGATTATCACTTAAAACTGAAATTACATCTGATCAAACAGAATTGACTTCTGGTACTTATTATGTCATAAATCAATCACTTAATGGATGTGAATCTTTTGATACATTGTTAATCAACGTAATCATAAATGATGCTTTACCTATACTTGAAACAAGTATATCACAGACATTTTGTAAAGTTCAAAAAGCGACAGTAGCCTCATTAAGTTCTGACCCACTTGTGAAATGGTACTTACTTCCATCAGGTGGAAGTGAAATACTAAAATCAACAGTGCTTATTGATGGAGATGTTTTTTATGGTGTTAATCAAACATCAGGGTGCGAAAGCTCTCAACGAACAAAAATTACCGTGAAAGTATCTAATTCTCCCAAACCAATTCAAAAGATTTCAGGAACTGTTTTTTGTGAATCAGATTTAAAAAAAGTGGCTGACTTATCAGATAATACAGGAGTTAATAAAGTAAGTGTATTTGTTAAAAAAGGATTGCTAAATGAACTCGTTTTACCAGGTGATTTATTGAAAACGGATACTTACTATCTCATATCAATAGACCCTACTTCGCTTTGTTCAAGTTATGATACATTAAAATTATCCATCTCCATAAACCCTACTCCAAAAATAGCTTCATCATTAGTTTATTGTAAAACAGTAGATACTAAAGTAGATTTAAATAATCTTGTAACTCCTAATGGAGGGACTTGGGTAGGATCATCTGTAGTTGCTGGACAAAGTGTGTCTATAACTACGCAAGGAGATTTAAATGTATTATTGACACCATGGACATTAAATAATACCTCTCATTCGCTAACTTATACCTCATTAGCGGGATGTATTTCAGTTTTTCCATTAGAAATTAATGGATCCAACGCGGGTACAGACACCGTAATTTGTGAAAATAAATCTACATTTGAATTTACAGGTCTTCCTGCGAGTTCAGGTTCTATTGGTGTTTGGACATCTGATTTTTCAGGGTTTACAGATTTAGACCCTTCTGCTAATGGTGTGAAATTTAATACAAGCAATCTTGTATTAAATTCGGATAAAACAATAATCTTTACATATACTCACAATAAAGGGTGCAAGGATACAAAAACCATAACGGTAAAACGCAATGAAACTCCTAAATTTGATCCGTTTAAAGCTTGTTATGGCGCTACAGTTTCTCCTTTAAAAGTAAAATCGTTGAATAATATTTTGGGAGTTTGGAAACCCGCTTTCGATAGTAAAACAACAACAACTTATACCTTCATTCCTACCTTACCTATTCCAAATTCACCTTTAGTGTGTTATGATAGTATTAAAACCATTGTAAACATAATTAAGGAATCTGTCCCAACACTCATTGATATTTCCAAATCTAAGATTCAGTTTTGTAAAATTGATGGTAAAAAGGTTTCAGAGTTGTTGAGCTTGATTAATGAAGCAACTCCAGATCCGTCGGTACTTAATT
>CAMDGH010000027.1 GCA_945897755.1 Chryseobacterium gleum
TTTTTGAAAATGTAGATATTGGTCATGGACGTATTGAAACTAGAAAATGTAGTGTTATTTCTAATTTTCAATTCATAAATAATGAAGATGAAAATGGAACTGAAAAATGGAAAAATTTGAAATCAATCATAAAACTAGAGAGTATTCGAGAATTTAAAAATAGCAGTAAACAAACCGAAATAGCAACAAGGTATTACATTACGAGT
The DNA here is from genome assembly GCA_945897755.1 of Chryseobacterium gleum. Taxonomy (GTDB): domain Bacteria; phylum Bacteroidota; class Bacteroidia; order Flavobacteriales_D; family Crocinitomicaceae; genus CANHVK01. The sequence goes on from CAMDGH010000027.1 coordinate 207, forward strand.
TGTCAAGAATCACCTAAAACTTTACTTTCTAAGATAAGGGCGCATTGGGGAGTGGAGAATAAATTACACTGGGTATTGGACGTGCAATTCAAGGAAGATCAATCAAGAAAAAGAAATGGAAATGCTACTCAAAATTATTCGACAGTCTTAAAAATTGCTTTAAATATGTTGAAAAATGATAAAACGGTAAAGCAAGGTATTCAAGGTAAAAGACTTAAGGCTGGATGGGACAATAGTTACCTTTTGAGGATTTTAAATGTAAAAGTGTGAGTTTGCCCTGATTAAAAATCTAGTTCAGAGGAAATTACGATCTGTAATTTATACTACCATTAAAAACTCACAAGATATTTTCTCATCTATTCAATTAATTGCTAAATTTAGATATTAGAAGTAATGTTATTTTATTAACTTTGTAATATGTATAAGTATTTTGTATTGTTTTATTTAGTTCATTTTTCAATTATTGTTTTTTCTCAAAAAAATGATCAAAAAACTATAGATAATTGGTTGAAAGAAAATAATTATTTAGATAATTGGTTGAAAGAAAATAATTATTTAGATAATTCTCAATATTTATATGAGATTTTACATAAATCTACAGGTAAGTTGACTGAAGTTGAAATAGAATCTTTAAAAGTCAAAGAAAAAGACATTATCAAAAAAAACCTTTTAAAAAAAATCTATAATTCTGATGACATACCTAAAGACTTGAAATTCGTAGATTTCAATAATTTGGAGAAGATCTTTATTGAATCTGATAAGAAATCTTTAAAAATAGTATGTTTAATCAATAAAGAAGAAATAAGTGATTATTGGTTGAAAGATATAGAAAGAAAATTAGATAATTTAAAATCGAGTTTGAGTGAAAGTCAAATAACAAGAGAATTAACGTCAAATAAAATACAAGAGATGTTATCAAAGACTGTTAATACGAGAAAGGAAATTGATTTATATGAACAAATTGCATTCAAATTAAATCCTAAAATTAATATGGAGAATATTAATTTAGTTAAAAACGATATAGATGGAAGGATTAATGATCTAATTAGTAGGATGGATAAAACCATACTTATAAATAAGCTTAACAATGCGCTTGACAAGAAAAGCAAGCAAGATTATTTAGTTGCTTATATGGCGTATAAACAATTGAAATTAGAATATCCTGGTAACACGGATGTATTGGAAGGTTTAAATGAAACATTTGGTGCATTAATTAAAACGTATGATTTAAAAATGGCAGTATATGAATCTGAAGGTAATTATAATGAAGCAATAAAAACGATAGAATCTATTATAAATTTAGATATAGAGTTACTTAATAAATATTCATCAAAATTAGAAGAATTAAGAAAAAATAAATTTAAAATCACAATTGATAATATTGAAAAATTATTATCTTATAAAACAGTTAGTGGAGAGCAGTTAAAAAATAATTTAAATGAACTAAAAGAAATTAGAAATATAGACATTGATCGCTATCATAAAATTAAAGCAGATGCAGATAAAAGATTATTAGATTTTGATATAAAACTTATCAAATCAGAACTTTATAATAAAAATTATAAAGTTGCATTATCTAAAATTCCTTTATTGAAAATTAATTATGAAAGAAGTAGATCAATAGAAGTATTAGAAAAACAAGTTGATAGAAAGATTTATAGACATTTTAAGAATGAATTATTACAAAAAAGACCAAGGTTATACGGTTTAGAACCAGCTATTATGCTTGTTTCTTCTCCACAGTCTATTGATAATATAAATTCTTTATCAATGAATAATTTGAATATGAATTATTCATTTGGTATTTATAGAAGAATATCTATAAAACCGAAAAATAAAGAAGGGAGATATAAATTTTCATCGATAGGTTTAAAGTTAGATTATTTAGATGCTGATATAACTTATAATCAAAACGACAGCTCATTAAGTTTAAGAAATAATACTCTTATCAATCCTCAATTTTCTTTTGGATTAAGAAAATGCTTATATTTAGATTTTGGACTCGTTAAATTTGAAGATAAAATGCTTCCAAATTTATACAATGGTACTTTTAGTTTTTTCATTCCTTTCAGATATTTCAGTTTGGGTGTAAGTGCAAAGTATTTAACTGATTTTAAAACAAAAAACACTATTATTACTGGTGCTGGATTAAAAATTAATCTTGGTTTTCATAAAAACTATAATTCAAGAGATAAAGATGAGATTCAAACCTCTATTTTAAAATTAAAACAATAAACTATGTTGAAAATTAGCGTTTTTATAATAATTACAATTCTTACCGGTTGTGGTACTGTTCAAGATTATAGTTCTAATGTATCTATTTACAAAAAACATGATTCATTTACCTATAGCTTAACAGGTCAAGGTTATTCTAATGAAATGAGTGAATGTCGATCAGAAGCGGAGAAAAATGTATTTGAAGTTCTATTATTTAGAGGTTTGTCAGGTACAGATTTACAGGTTCCTTTGGTTGAAAATGAAAAAGTATCAGTTGACAATAATAAAAAGTTTTATGAGGATTTTTTTGATAAAAAAAAGTATAGAAATTTTATTTCTAGTAGTGTAGAATTTATTGAAAACCCTAAACCAATTAAAGATGGTTATGGTTGCACTGTTAGATTCACAGTAAACTTAAACTCATTAAAAAATAATCTTGAACAAAATGGTATCATCAGAAAATTTGGTCTTTAATATGAAATATTTAATCACATTTATCTTATTTTTTTGTGTTTCTGCTTTGAAAGCACAAAGTACGAATGTAAATCAATTACAACCTAAAATCCTTATTGTCCCAAGTGTTAAAGATGGTGAGGATATCAGAAATAAAATTGAATCAAGTCCTAATCTAAGAATGGCTATCTCATTAGTAAAAAAAGCATTTGATCAAAGGGGATATACTACTTTTGATTTTCTAACTGCTTTAAAATCCGCTGAAGAAAGCAATATGAGAAATAATGCTAATGCTACCGCTTTATCAAAAAATGAAGTAATAAACAAGTTTACAAAAGCTGAAATAGAAGTGCAAATTGATTTTGTAGAGCTTGAACAAAATAGGGACGGAAAACAAATACAAATTATTCTATCTGCTAATGTTGTTGGAGAGGGTTCAGCTTTTGCATCTGAACCTTGTTTAAGTAAAAGGTTAAATGTTGAAATTAATGAATTAATGGCTCAAGCAATAAATTCACATATAGATGTATTTATGTCTACTATTCTAACAAAATTTACACAAGTAGTGAATGATGGGATTAGTTATTTGTTAGAATTACAAATAGAAAAAGATCAATCTTTTAGATTTAATGATGAACTAGCAGGGGAGTCAGATCAGCTATCCTATCTAATTTATGATTGGGTAAGAAATAATGCTCATAAAAATTACGCAAGCATGGATGATGAATCTGAAACACAATTAACTTTCACTATTAAAATTCCTTTAAGAGATTCAAAAACAGGATTAAACTATACTATTACTGATTTTCAAAGAAGTTTTAGAAATTTCCTAAAAGCAAAAACTTTTGATGCTAAATTTTCAAAAACAGAAGGAAAAAAATTATATGCTGAAATTAAAAAACTATGATTATGAAAAAGTTAACTCTTGTTTTAGTATTTTTTTTATTTGTAAACCTTGTTTTTTCTCAAAGCGAAGTTGGTAATATAGCTTTTTCATTGGTGATGCCTGAAGAAATTGATGGATTTGATCAAAATAACTTAAGTAAATTAGAATCTAAAATTATTCAAGCTACTTCTAATATTGGTATAGCAGGAAAAGGTTTTTATTCTGATTTTATACTTTATCCAACAATTAGTTTTAATGAAGGAGTCTCACATAATCAGAGCATGAAAAACACTTTTTCAATAAACATTGAGTTGGGTTTATACATTAAAAGTGTTGCTGATGGTAGAATCTTTTCAAGTTATTCAAAAAACTTAGTAGGTATCGGATCAAATAAAAATACTGCACTTAACAATGCATTAAATGATTTTGATACTAAAGAGCAAGATCTTAAAGATTTCTATATAAATTCTTCCAAAAAAATAGTTAATTATTTTGAGTCCAAATGTCAAGATTTTATTTCAAAAGCAGATTCTTATTCTAAAATGGGTAAATACGATGAGGCTATTGCATTATTACTGTCTATTCCTAATATTTCAACTAATTGTTTTAATAAAGTTAAAGATAAATCTATAGAGGTTTATAAGCTTCATGTTAATAAAACATGTAATTCTTTAATTATTAATGCGAAAAGTTTTAAAACAATAGGTGACATAAAATCTGCAGTTAAAACATTATGTTTGATTGAATCAACTTCTGAATGTTTTAAAGAGGCAATAGAGTTATTAAATTCTATTGAAAAAGAACTAAATAATAAAGAAAAAGAAGAATTTCAAAGAAGTTTAAAATTCTACGAGAATGAAAGTGAACTTGAGAAATTAAGAATTACTGCTATGAAGGAAATTGCAATTGCTAATTATAACAGTAAACCAACAAGCTATAATTATTATGATGTAATAATTAAAAGGTAATATCCGGTTGGTGGGTATTATATTAAAAAACGATTGCCCCAGGAATTACAAATCCAGCGGAGCGGGGAATTGTTGAGTTGCAATAAAAGCAGTTTTTTTCTTCAAAGCCATAAATTTGCTGTAAAGCTAATAAACACAACCATTTCCAGACATTTCAGCCTACTTTTTGTCCATTAACACTTTAATTCCATGATGTTTATTCTTTGTCCCGCCATCGCTCATTTTTTTGAGCGAAGTTAACATCATAAAAAGTGGCACAATTACCTCCGGAATATGCAACAAACACTAGAAAAAGTATTTACACCTGTTTAATTTCTTCGTTTGGAGTAAAATTAAATCAATATAGCAACGCAATTCTATCAAACAACGTAACAATGAAAGCGTTGTTTTAAGAGTTAATGTATATATCAGAAATGAAATATAGATAGATGCAAAAAAAAGTTTAGGACTAACAGTGTTGCTGCGATACGGTAAAATCCTGTACGGCGCGAAAAGAAGCTTTGGATTACAAATCCAGAGGAGCGAGATTTATTTTTTGCAAGCTTGCAAAAAAGCAAGAAATAGAAAGTAGTTCATATTAGAACTAATTAGAAAATAATACGATTACGAAAATAAATATTGTTTTTATCAATTTAAAATTATATATTTAAAATTCAGGCAACATAATTTCGCCTTGGTTTAAAATTGACTTGATATTTTTTGTCAGATTAAGTAATTATTAACCAAAAGCTCCTTGAAATTATGAAAACACGAAAAAAAATCAAACCGCTTCGTTATCTGTTTTATGTTGCACATCCAGATGAACGAGAAACAATCAAACGAAAAGGAATTCAGATTGAAAAAAATACATTTAAAAGTAAAAGACCCGAAGGTGTTTATGTATATAACGAGATTAGAATTCCAGACTATTCTTGGTATCCTTTTATATTTTTTGATTTTTATGACTCCGAATTGGCTGCATTTTATGATGGAGGACCTTTGAAATTGTATGATTATTGGAGGATCGATACTTCAAAAATTAAGAACAACTGGTTTAAAGACGAATGGTATAAATTAGATTTTGATATTTTCAAAAGTGATGAACCTAATTATAATTATATCTACTCCGATACTGAAATTCCTTTAAATGCTTTAAAATTATGTCGTTTTCAACAAGAAAAATTCTATTTTTCAAAAGGCGAAAAAGGAACAGCACACTGTAAATACATTGGTGAATTTAGGCCTTTCAAAGAAAATGAGTCGTTTTTATAACGACTCATTTTAAATTATTGTAAGTTAAAATATAAATTTTTAGTTTTCATAAACTCCAAATAGTTTGCTTATGTTTCTTTTCATATTGCTTTAAATTGAAATCTGGAAATACAATGATAAATTCAAAATGTTCTGCTTCATTTTTTGTACAACCAATAAAACCAATCATTATCGTATCTTTTCATGATATATTTTATCGGTTAGAACAAAAGCATAATCATCTTCAGTAGAAAATGATAACTCTTCATATTCTTTCAAAATCAAATCAAAAGAAATTTTTGATGCATGATTAATTGTAGGGAAATCAAATTCGAAATCCATCAATACAGTTTCCTCCCCCATTTTTAGTGTAATGGGACCTTTATAATTATCTAAAATTTTATTAGTCTCCGCATATTTAGGATCTATATTGCCGTAATAGGATATTTCAATTGTTCCAGGGATTAGCATATGATTAAATTGATTTAATTATTTATAAACTCTAAATTCAGTTTCTGAAATTATTTCAACATTTACTTCATCATTTAGATTGAAATTATTTTGAAACCATTCTTTAAGGTCGTTTTTTCCATTAATTTTTCTATTTCCTCCACTTAATGTAAAAGTCGGATAAATTATTTTGTAATTGTCTATTATAACCTTAACCTTAATTCCTTTGTTTTGAGGGGTATAGTTTTTAAAAATTACAGGTATTTGAATTATTCCTTTGTTATAATATTCAATACCAAGTTTTAGTTTAAAATATAAATTTGATTTCATTTTTAGTTTATTTGAGTATTCCATAAATCATACCCTTCATCATTTAATGATTTAATCATCTTCTTTTCCAAGTCAGAAATTTCAATATCTGTTGAAGTATTCATAAGATAAAACCCTATAAAAATCAGACTATTATTTAACGAGTTAATTTTTGAATTAATTTTACAATTAGTAGCTTGACCATCAATCAAACAATTATAAGGTGTTATTTTACCATACTCGTTTATTCTTTCTTTGAAAGTTTTTTTACTTCTTCCTATATATTTAATTTCATCATTAATTATAAAACAATATAACCCTTTATCATTTTTGAAATTTTCTAACATAAAATCACAATAAGATAAATCACCATGTTTATTTAAAAAAAATAAATAATCAGGATTATTATTATCTTTTAGCATTTTAAGAAAACAACCAAAACTCATATCTAGTTTATCCTGATATTTATCATAAAAACTACTTGATATTTTATGTAACCTATCCTTCTCATTGTTAATCGCTTTCTTTAATTTATAACCTAAAGTTTTTTTATTGCCTTCAAATAAATTTTGTTGATTTTTATTTTCAACTTTTAATTGAGTTGTTAAAAACATAAAATCTCTATTATCAATTAATATCTTCATATTTTTTTAATTTAATTTAACCTAATTCATTACTTCCAAAGGATAACAAATATAGAAGTCTATAAAGTCTTTATTTTTTAATCTTTATTATCATCAATCCTTCACCTCATTCACACAATACACACAACGGAACTCTGTATTTTCCTCATCAAAAGGAAGTTCATTGTTTTTCTTACGCAAAAAGAGTTTAACATCTTGCTTTTTAGTGTCTAATTGCACGTCTAAGTCAGAACTGTTTCTTTGCCAGAATTTTTTTAATTCAAAAAACTCTAAAACACCTTTTTTCACTCCGCATTTCACACATGTATAATCTTGTTTTTTGAACCACAAAGCAAAAGATTCAAAATCAACAAAACCACATTCTTTTGACTCAAGTAAAGCAATATAAGCTGTTTTTAATTGTTCTATATTCATTCCAATTTATTTTAATTTACTACTTCTTTAAAATATTCAAATAACATGACCATTGCCAAGGTATCTAATTTACATTAGCGTAACAAGGCCTTTACTAATTTATCTCTTTCTTCGTTTTCCATGTCTGTATATTGAAGAAAACCATATGCGGTAAGCGCTGCGCCACCATTATTTAAATCATCGACTTTGGATACTAATTGATCTAGTGCATCATTATTCCACTTTTCAAACACGGGTGGAAGTTGTTTATACGGATTTTGTATTTTCTATTGCCTTTGATATTCACCCCTGTGGGCTTCTATCAATACTCCATCCAGATATTCCAAACGTGCCAATGCTTCAACTTGAAACCCACCATTTGCTAACGCCAACAGAAATGGATCCTCTAATTTTACGTTTGCAAATTCTTCTTTTTTATTGGAGTAGAATAACTTAGTAGGACATTCTAAACCTAACTTATACCTCGATTTAGTTAAATAACGCATGTTTAAAAAATGATGAGTTTTAAATAATATGTTTCCTATCCGTTGGAAAAAAGGAGATTAAAGTCTGAAATAGGATTTCTTTAAATATATAATAATAATTTTTAAATGTCAAACCCTAATTGCAATTTGGAACGTTTTATTCTAAAACAATACGTCTCGAATCAATTAGGATATTATTATCATTCATAATATTAATCTTGTATATTCCTTTACTCCCTAATGTGCTCAACTTTACAATAGATTTTTGCGTTTGTATATTTTCTTTATAGACTTGTTTTCCAGACAAATCATTTATTGTTAGAGTATATCCTTTGATCATTTCTTGATTACCAAAATCAATTACTAAATCGGATGCTGTTGGGTTTGGGAAAATCTTAATCAAGTTTAATTGATTCGCATACAACCCAGTTGTAATACCAACCTTAATTTTCAAGGTATCCGTAACGGTTAGATGTGTTGTTATTGTGTCAAAAATTGTTTTTGTGCAAATTTGACCTAATGTATCTGAAACAATTAATGAGAAACGAGTACTATCATTGCAAGCGCTTGTGTTTTTAAATAAATAGTCAACATAGTTAGTACCTAATTTAGCTTTAGTTGGCTCAAATTTATTATTAACAACTGCATTGCCTTTGAAGACACCTCCAATTGGCTGTGCAGTCAATAAAAATGAAGCACTAGATGAGTAAACTGGTGTTTTAAAATTAGTTGATGTAGCTGTTTCTTTTGAACATTGTGCATAAAGCTGATTGACTTCTTGTTCACTTAAAGCACGATTATAATAAGCTATATCATCGAGTATACCATTATAAAACTGTGGAGTACCAGAAATACTAGCTCCGAAATAATAATTTCCGTTCGTATTTGAAGTAATATTAACATTTTGAAATGTTGAAATCAATAAATTATTTAAATACATTTTAACTGTACCAGAAGAGAAAGTACATACTAAATGATTCCATTTGTTTTTAATTATTGATTGATCGGATATGTATTCAGCATATTTGCTTGGCGATGAAAAGGTTGTAAATGTAGGTCTCAAACTACTTAAATAAATCTCCCAATTTTCTTTATAGGCATCTATTAAACTAGAATAAGGTTCAATTTGAGCTGTATTAAACCAAATTGAAAAAGAGAAATTACTCAATGATGTTCTTGAAGTTGAAATGTAATTATTTAAGCCATTAAAACTATAAGCACTGTTTATTTTTCCATTTTTATCACTAGTCAATGTAGCTCCATTAACTGTTCCATTATTTCCATTTCCACTTTCATCATTCGCATTTCCGTTAAAAGGCCACCAGCCAATCAAACCATTTTTTGGAACATAACTAGGTATGTTTTGCGAAAAACTATTTGTAGTAACAATCATCCCGATTAATACTACGATACACATTTTAATTTTCATAATTCTATAATTTTAAATACCCTACAAATAACCCCTTTCCTCCTCAAAATAATGGTATTATTTGGTTTCATTTCGGTTTCTAACCGGTTTGTTATTTTCACTTATTGATGATATACTGATACTTGCGTTGATCTTCTTTGTCTTTAACACGTTGAATTAAATCGGGATGTTTTTTGTTTATTTCTTGGATGAGACGGTGGCGTTTTAGTTTTCGGCTGTCGTAGGATAGTTTTTCAATGTCAAACAATTCGTCAATTTCATGCGTTCGGAGCGTATTTCCTGCACAAGCAGCAATTTTATTAAAATAATTATGTTTTTCCAAAACAGGTAAAGGTGTTGTTATGAAACGCTTTTGTCTTGATTTATAGGTATAAACGATAAGAATAGTTATAATAAGTAGCAAAAAAATCACCCCTATCATTTGCACTTGTTGCTGCTTTAGTTTTTTGAGCTTTTTAACAATATCTAATTCCGTCGTATGCTTATGCGATGTGAAAATTAATCGATTTCCAGAACTGCTTATATTGTTTCCAAGGATGTTATGTTTTTCATCCAAAAGATGTGTTTCAAAGGTGATCTTGTCAATCACTAACATTTTATGTTGTTTATAATGAACAACATAATCTTTAAGTTGAGTGGTTTCCATGGTGTTTTTGTTTGACCCATAAATCGGTATCCAAACAATTATCATACAGGAAAAAAGAAATAAACGAATTAAACTTCGTTCCATAGTTTATCGATTTGTACTGATTTACAAACAAATAAACCTATGATTTGAAGGATAAGGGGATAATTTCAGTTGCTTTTTAGTTTCATTTCCGTTGCGCACCGGTTTTAAACCATCTTGCAATCACTAAAAGTGCGGAATTAGAATTTAATTTGATATAAAAAACGGCGTTTATCGGTATCGTCTTTCTGACGGGTAATAAAATCTGGATGACGTTGGTTCATCTCATTAATCATACGATTACGTTTAAACTTTTTACTATCTAAGTCCATGTGCTCTATGCCGAATACTGCATCCAATTCTTCCGTATTTAACATCCTTTTTTCGGAAATTAATTTCTGTTCTAGTACATTGTAATCTAGCACTACTTTTTTAGGTATCTTCTTTCTAAAGAAATAAATACTAATTACTACTAGCAATACACTGATTATTAAAAACATCCAAGTGTCACTAGTGGAAGAATACTTCGGTAAATCGGTAGCAACTATTAATGCTTGTTTTGGAGATTTTGACCACAATTCATCCATTGATATAAGAACCTGCATTGCTTCTTTTCGGTGATTTCCATAGGATAATATCCCCATCGTATTACCACTAATTTGATTAATCTGATCGTACTTTACATTCAGCCCTACTTTCTCATTGTCAACGAATACAAATTGCAGCCCTTTACGATGAACTAATACCGAATGGTTATTTCCTAATGTTAGCACATAATCTTTTAAATAAAATACGCGACCAACAAAACAAACTTTTGGATTTAACCGTTTCTTAATCCATTGTTTATGCTTTAAATCCAGCAGGTAAAAATTAGAATCTAAAACATCTTTGTCAATGTTATTCCCTATTTTATAATTATTAAATGAAATAATTTTATTTCCTAATTGATAGCTTACACCATAGATAAATGGGGGTTTGTTCCCTTTGGTTTTTTCAACCGTCCAACCTTTTAATTTGGCATTAAAATAAGCAAGGTTATTATTGGTGTTAAAAAATCCATAACCACCCAATGCATAGATGGTATTATTCCACGTAAATAAAAAACGTCCAAAATTACCGCCATGAAAGGTGCATTCATCGATGCGTTGGATCATTCCATTTTTCAATTGGTAGACATAATGATACCCATTTGGAACGACGAAAGTATCCCCTTTAATCTGCACAAAATGATTATAATCAAAGAGGATAGATTGTTCATTCGCAGCATTCCCAAATTGTTTGGACAATTCAGTGCGTATTTCTTTTTTATAATCGAAGGAATAAAGGGTAGTAGTAGAAAGGAGGTAAAGTAAAAAGAAAAAACGCATTCGAAAAATTTTAGTCAAAGCTACAAACATATTGTTACAAAGCAGCGTGAAAAATAAAAACTTGACCAACGCTGGTTTGGCTTATTCTAACTGAATACGAGCAAACGATAACTTACACTTCTTCCTCCCGCTTCCGCTTTCTCCAAAATACCATATTGTATTAATTCGTTGATGTCACGAATAGCCGAGTCTTTGGAACACTTTGTAATTTTTGACCATTTTGAAGAATTCAGGTTTCCTTCAAAACCATCGAGTAATTTGTTTAACATTAGTTTTTGTCGCGCATTTAAATTGATTTCGCTATTTATATTCCAAAAGTGTGCCTTTGCTAAAATACGACTTAATAGTTCCTCAGAATTTTTCAAAGAACGCGACAAGCACTCTAAAAACCAAAGTATCCATCGCGTAACGTCTAAAGAACCTTCCTGGGTACTTTCTAGTATTTCATAGTAGTATTTACGTTCAATTCTAATTTGCGCAGACATGCTGTAAAACCGTTGATTGCTTTTTTCGGAACGTGCTAATAGCGTATCGGTCAAGGCACGTGCAATTCGTCCATTTCCATCGTCAAATGGATGTATGGTTATAAACCAAAGGTGCGCAATGGATGCTTTAAGTACTAAATCTAACTGATTTTCCTCGTTATACCACTCCAAAAAACCGTGCATTTCTAGTTCAATTTTAACCGAATCTGGTGCTTGAAAATGAACGCGCTCTTTCCCTATACCACCCGAAACAACCTGCATTGGTCCGGAAATATCTTGGCGCCAATCGGCTACCTGTATTGGATACATCCCACTCCTTCCTGTTGGGAAAAGTGCAGCATGCCAGTCAAACAACCGTTCTTTAGTTAGTACTTGAAAACAATTTTGGGTCGCATCCAACATCATTTCTACAACGCCGTCGACATTTCGCTCCGAATCAATGGCACCTGCTAATTCAATCCCAAGCCGACGGGCAATCGAAGAACGAACTTCCTCGGAATTTAAAATTTCACCTTCAATTTCAGAAGTTTTAAGTACATCGCGAGTTAATGTATCTAACATCGCTTCGTTTTTCAACTGAAAACCTAAAGATTCCATTTTACCCATTAAACGACCTTGCAAATTCCGTACCTCACTCAATAGTGGAATTAATACATCACTTCGCCACGTAAAATAGGGCCAATCAGGTTTTTGATAGATATATGATTTTATTCGTTGCATAATATGCGTTAAATATAAGCATTATTCGTCGCAAATTGTTTATTCGTATTTGTAAATCCTCGTTTTTCAACAATTTAATTTAAATTAACTTTTTATTTCATTTTTTTAATATAAATCATTCTTTTCCATTAGTAATCTTTCTATTTTTGCATTCTAAATTTGTGTGTAGTATGTTATCTAAATTTGAATCAAAAGAAGATTTACTTGTTTCTATTCAGTTGTTATTTGAAAAAATGAATACTGGTTATTTAGATGAACAGGAAATGAATGAACTTGTATCTGCAACACAATCTCTATATGAGCGATCGCTTTTAATTCGTTTTAAAGCCTATGAATCTAAGGTGTATCAGTCTGAATTGGTTTTAGTAACAGATGTTTGTCTTCCTAAATCAATTGAATTAATTGAGAAGCATGAAGATATTGATCAAGAAAAACCAGTTTTTGACATGAATTTTGCGCTTTTTTCTGATGATACTAATCAAGCTTCTTTGTTCTCAATTCCATCAGAAATTCCCGCTATTTCTTCAACTGAGGATGATTCAAAAGATGAAAAAGAATTAATAACATCTTCAACCACTTTAACCACTTCAACTCTTCCGATTTCCGATTTAGTAATAGGAGAAGACGACGACTTTTCGATAAATGAATTGATTATCCCTATGAAAGAAGATCCTCTTCCAGAAGTGATTCCGTATGGGGGCATTCAAACAGCTATATCCCCATCAATTTTTGATGCAATAGTTGCAGAAGAAGAAATTTTAAATGCTCCTTGGAAGACCCAATTGACTAAATTAAATGGTTCTTTCGGATTAAATGAAAAATTGCAACTAATTCAGGAATTGTTTCAAGGTTCTGCAGATAATTACAATCAAGCTGTATTAGCTTTGGATGCAGTATTAAATTTCACCGAAGCTAAATTAGTGCTCGTAGAATACGCGGTTATGTATGACTGGGATTTAGAGGCTGTTGTTGTGAAAGAATTTATTCAAAAAGTCGCAAGGCGGCATGCATAAGTGTATTTTAACACTTATCCTTCTTAGTGCGACTCCTTTATTTTCTCAAGGTCAGCTTTACACTGAAAAAAAAGATTTAAGCAAACTTTGTTCAGATTTATTTTTTGGACGTGGCTATGTTAAATCGGGTGATTCTTTAGCTGCACGCTATATTGGCAGCCGTTTTTTTGAAATGGGCTTGAAGCCAGTCAAAAATGATACCTATTACCAGTCTTTTGTTCATTCTGTGAATACTTTCCCTGGAAAAATGGAGCTTATCATCGGGAATGATACCATGCGACCTGGAATTGATTTTCTGATGGATCCGAATGCTTCTTTTTCGAATCATTCTTGGAATTTTATGGAAGTTAATTCTGCTCAACTTTACGATCAATCCTTTAAAAATAGATTTATAACAACTCCTACGCACATTAAAGAAAGTATTGACGGTTGCATTATTGATTTGCGAAAGATGAATGCCGATTCATTAAAAAGGGCAAAGGTTGATTTTATACCTGAATTAGCAAGGTACGTTGATGTTATGGTGATTACCGATGAAAAGTTTGTCTATTCTGTAGGAAATGATCCACTCACTTTTTCTTTGATTTACCTTCAAGGTTCCGTTTATCGGAAAGGATCTCCGATTAAGACAAACATTGACTCAAAATATTTTCCGAAGTATTTTTCATCAAATGTGATTGCAATGGTTCCTGCAAAATCACAGCCTAAAAAGAAGGTGTTTCGCAAAGAAATACCAGCTAAGTCAATTTACATTACCGCTCATTACGATCATTTGGGCGGAATGGGGAGTAATACTTTTTTCCCTGGTGCAAATGATAATGCAAGTGGTACAGCGATGTTGCTGAGTCTAGCTGATTTTTTCGTGAAAAATCCAATCGATTACAACATCGTATTTATTGCATTTGCTGCTGAAGAAGCTGGTTTACTGGGTTCACTTTATTACACGCAAAATCCCTGGACACCGATTGAAGATATTCATTTTTTAGTCAATCTTGATATTATGGGGAGCGGTGATGAAGGGGTTACAGTTGTGAATGGCTTGAAGCATCCAGAACAATTTCATCAATTAGTTACTTTAAATGAGAAGAAAAGCTATGTGAATGTTGTTAAAGCGAGGGGAGAGGCAGCGAACTCAGATCATTATTGGTTTTCTAAGCGCGGAGTTCCTTCTTTTTTTATTTATGCGATGGGTAATAATAAAAATTATCATGATGTACATGATAAGGAAGAATTTGTAGCATGGGATTATTTTTCAAAAATGAGGTCTTTGTTTATTGATTTTATCAATCTATTGTAAGCGGTTGAAAAAGGATGTTCATAATCTGTTTTTAACATGGTTTATCATTCCATTTGCTTTTTTTTTCATCAATTGTTCCTTTTCTCAAGTTGTATCTAATCCTGATTCCGTTTTTGGAAAGAGAAATGTCATAACGGGGGTATCGTTATCTGCCTTTGGTGTTGGAAGTTTAATTGGTCTAAATCAGTTGTGGTATTCTAAATTCCCGAAATCAAAATTGCATTCTTTTAATGATGCTGATGAGTGGTTTCAGATGGATAAAATGGGACATGCTTTTACAGCTTATCAGATAAGTAGAAGTATGACTTCTATTTTGAAATGGAATGGATTGAGTTTAAAAAAAGCTCGTTTTACTGCTGCGGGTATTGCCTTTACCTATCTTACTACAATTGAATTAATGGACGGAAAAAGTGAAGGATGGGGCTTCTCTTGGTCTGATGTGGGAGCGAATTCAATCGGTTCTATTTTGTCGTTGATTCAACCTGCTGAGGAATATTTTTTTTTAAAACAAAGCTATCACCCTACAAGTTATGCTTCGCTCCGCCCAAATGTGCTTGGGGCTTCTTCCGTTGAGAAATATTTAAAAGATTATAATGGTCAAACGTATTGGCTTAGTTTTTCACCTAATTTTATTTTTCCCTCTAAGCCTATTCCTGAATGGCTTTTATTGTCTTTTGGTTATGGAGTTGATGCAAAACTATATGCGAAGTATAATGATGTCACTTTCCCTGGTGGCTCTGTTTACAATGCAAAAAGAGTATTTTTATTGTCACTTGATTTAAATGTTTCTCGTTTACCGATTAAAATAAAGTGGGTAAGAACCATTTTAAAACCATTTTCAGCCATTAAGATTCCTTTTCCTGCTTTTTATTGGAAAGGAGGGGTGTGTTATTTCAATCCTTTTTACTTTTAGATTGAAGTATGTTTTCTGATAGTTCTTTTTTTGATGCTGAAATTTCGCTAAAAATGCGTACATTTGTATCTAAAATTGAAATTATGGGATGTACCAATTGTAGCTCAAGTGGAGGTTCTCCTAGGGGTTGTCAAAATAATGGTACCTGTAGTTCTGGAGGATGCAATAAATTAGGAGTTTTTGATTGGTTAGCAAATATGCAGTTGCCAAATGGTCAAAAACCATATGATATCGTTGAAATAAGATTTAAAAACAGTAGAAAAGCATTTTATCGAAATAACAAGGACTTAGCTCTTCAAGTAGGTGATGTTGTAGTGGTTGAAGCGAGTTCAGGTTTTGATGTTGGTGTCGTTTCTATTGTTGGAGAATTAGCTAGAATTCAGGTAAAAAAGAAAGTTTCTAATCCTAAAAATTTAGAAACACTTTCAATATATAGAATTGCTAATCAGGATGATATGCAGAAGTGGATGAAGTCTAGAGAACTTGAAAAAGAACTCATGTTTCGGTCTCGTACTTTAGCATTAAATTTGAATTTGGATATGAAGATATCCGATGTTGAATATCAAGGTGATTTATCAAAGGCTGCTTTTTATTACACTTCAGATGAAAGGGTTGATTTTCGTCAGTTAATAAAAGACATGGCTGATACGTTTAAGATCCGTATTGAAATGCGTCAAATTGGTGCTCGTCAAGAAGCTTCTCGTTTGGGTGGTATAGGCTCTTGTGGTAGAGAGTTGTGTTGTTCAACTTGGCTAACCGATTTTAGATCTGTGTCTACTTCTGCAGCTCGTTATCAACAATTATCCTTAAATCCTCAAAAGTTAGCTGGGCAATGCGGAAAGCTTAAATGTTGTCTCAACTATGAGTTAGACATGTATTTAGACGCGATTAAATCGTTTCCTGGTGCTGAAACTAAATTGTATACCGAGAAAGGAATGGCTTTTCATGTCAAAACAGATGTTTTTAAAAGAATCATGTGGTTTATGTATGAGGGTACAAGTGAATTTATTGCTCTCACACCTGAACGAGTAAAAGAAATTATTGAATTAAACATTACAAAGGTAAGACCTTCAGATTTAAAAGATTTTTCAAAAGAAGTGATTATTGTCAATGAGCCTGATTATTCTAATGTTGTTGGGCAGGATAGTTTGAATCGTTTTGACACTAATTTCAATCGTAAAAAAGGTAAAAAACCAAACAAACCAGTTAATTCACCTTCTCAGGAAAGGCGTCCTATGAACAATGCTACCATTGGCAAAGAAGTTGTCGAATCTGTGCTTAAGTCGTCTGATTCTATTGCTGGTTCAGTGACTGAGAACCCAGAAAATAAAGTAGTAAGAAAAAATAAACGTAGAAAACCGATACGAAGAAACCCTAATCAATCTGTACCTAATGCGCCTGAAAGCAATTAATTACCGATATTTTATCGTGATCTTATCGTTTTTGTTCTTGATTTCATGTCAAGAGCAACCGTTTTATAATAAAAATGTATCTTTTAAAGGTAAGGTATGGGCTCGCTCTTTCAAACCGTGTTTTAAAGTTGTAATTAAAGATACTTCTAAGGTGTATGATTTTATAATAACATTTAGAACAACATCCAATTATGCCTATAGTAATGCATGGATTTACCTGATTTCTAAAACACCTGATAAACAAGTGGTTAAAGAACCTTTTGAAATTAGAATTACAGATAAACTCGGTGTATGGTTAGGGAAAAAAACAGGATCTATTGTAGAAAATCAATTGATTTTTAGAAGAAGAAAATTACCAAAGTTGGGCAAGTATTTTTTTGTTTTAGAACAAGGAATCACGAAGAAATCTCTGACTCAAGTAGAAGATATTGGACTTTTGATTCAAGAAGTAAAGTAGCATATAAACTACTGTTTTTATAATAAAACCAGTAGTTTATATGCTTTTTAGATTCTGTTTTTGCTTATTTCAATTACGATAGCAGGGTCTAATAGGGTGGAGGTGTCTCCAATTACATCTAACTCATTAAGCGCTATTTTCCGAAGAATTCGTCTCATTATTTTTCCAGATCTTGTTTTGGGCAGTCCAGACACAAATTGGATTTTTTCAGGGAGTGCTATTTTCCCAATTTTTATCGAAACTGTTTCTATGATTGATTTTCGGATAAGGTTTTCAGCGACTATTTCATGTTCACAAACAACAAATGCATAAATAGATTCGCCCTTTATAGGATGAGGGTATCCTACTACTGCAGATTCAATTACATACTTATTTTCGTTAATTGCATTTTCTATTTCTGCAGTTCCAAATCGATGACCTGATATGTTTAAAACATCGTCAATTCGTCCGATAATTCGATACATTCCAGTCTCATCTCTTTTGGCGCCGTCTCCTGTAAAATAGTAGTTCGGAAATTGAGAAAAGTATGCTTCTTTACATCTTTCGTGATTGTTGAATGTGGTCCGAATGATCGATGGCCATGGATATTTGATACAAAGGGATCCTTCTTTATTGTTTTCGGAAATTTCTGCTCCATTTTCATCTAATAATAAGGGCTGAATTCCAGGTAAAGGGTATCCAGCAAATGTGGGCTTCAAAGGAGAAATACCTCCAAGTCCAGATATCATAATTCCACCGGTTTCTGTTTGCCACCAATTGTCAACAATGGGGCATTTTTCTTTCCCAATGTGAGTATGATACCAATGCCATGCTTCTTCGTTAATTGGTTCTCCTACTGTTCCAATAATTTTTAAAGAACTTAGTTGATAAGGTTTTAAAATATCAATCCCATAGCCCATTAATGACCTTATTGCAGTTGGTGCAGTTAAAAATTGGGTTACTTTAAATTTATCAATAATATCCCAAAATCTTCCTGCATTTGGATAAGTAGGTACTCCTTCAAATAGGACTGTTGTTGCTCCACAAAGTAACGGTCCATATAAAATATAGGAGTGTCCTGTAATCCATCCAATATCTGCTGTACACCAATGAATGTCTCCTGGGCTAAATTGATACACATTTAAAAACGTATAGGCTGTATAAACCATGTATCCTGCGCATGAATGAACGACCCCTTTTGGTTTTCCTGTTGATCCTGATGTATATAAAATAAACAAAGGGTCTTCGCTGTTCATGATTTCAGGATCGCATACTAAAGGTTGTTTTGATATTAATGTATGCCAATCGATAAAGATTCCCTGTGATTCAGTTTTAGTTGATAATAACGATACAATCAATATTTTTTTCACAGATGAGGTTGATAGAATTGCTTCTTCTACAATTGATTTTAGGTGTAATTCTTTTGATCCCCTTTTTAGAATGTCAGATGTCACAACAAATGAGGCTTCTGCATCATTAATTCTATCGGCTAATGAATTTGAAGAGAATCCTGCAAAAACAACTGAATGAACTGCTCCAATTCGTGCACATGCTAATACGGTTATTGCTAATTCAGGAATCATTGGGAGGTAAATACAAACACGATCGCCTTTTTGCACTCCAATTTCCCTAAGTCCATTTGCACATTTGTTTACTTCGTGATACAATTCGAAGTAAGTATACCTTTTCACTTCCGAATTCATTTCGTTAGGCTCCCATATTAAAGCGGTTTCGTGTTGACATGATGGAAAGTTTCGTTCAAAGATATTTTCAGTAATATTCATTAATCCACCATCAAACCATTTTACCTGTGGTTCGGTAAAATTCCAGGACAAACACTGATCCCATTTTTTCCTCCATAAGAATTGAGCTGCGATTTTTTCCCAAAAAGAAATGGGGCTTTTCACACTTTCATTGTAGGTATCTTCGTATTCTTTAAATGAGTTTATTTTTAAGTTTTTCATCGGTGAATAGCTGTTTGTTTTTAATAACACTTCCATTGCAAAAATGCAAATTTTACTTTAATAACATTGAAAATGATTGTTGAAATTAAATTAAGTTTATTTTTGCACTATACTTATGTTAAAAGATAAAAAAATCGCAGTCATTGGTGGAGGTAGTTGGGCAACTGCTTTGGTTAAAATTTTGTGTAATAACATCGATTGTGTCTACTGGTATGTTCGTTCGGAAGAAACAGTAGAGCATATTTTAAAGTTCAAACATAATCCAAAATACCTTCAATCCGTCGAATTTCATATTGATAAACTTTACGTTTCATGTAATTTACAGGAAGTTCTAACAATCGCTGATTACATTGTTATTGCTACTCCTTCTGCATTCTTAACAAAATTATTTGCCCCTATTTCTAAAGATGTTTTTAAAAATAAAATCGTTTTTTCTGCTGTAAAAGGCATTGTTCCTGAATATAACTCTATTCCAGCGCGGTTTATTCACAAATCATTCGATGTCCCCTATCATAAAATCGGAATTATTTGTGGGCCTTGTCACGCTGAAGAGGTGGCCTTGGAAAGACTTTCTTATTTGACGATTGCTTGTCAGGATGAGTTGATTTCAACTACAATGGCTATGGCATTGGCTTGTCGTTATATCAAGACCACTATTTCTGATGATTTATTTGGGACTGAATTTTCTGCCGTTCTAAAAAATGTGTATGCAGTTGCTTCTGGTATTTGTTCCGGCCTTGGATATGGAGATAATTTCCAGTCTGTGCTGGTAGCTAACGCAATTCAGGAAATTGAAAATTTTATTGATGAAATGAGTCCAATTCATAGGGACGTTAAATCAAGTGCTTATTTGGGCGATTTACTTGTGACAGCTTATTCGAAATTTTCTAGAAATAGAACCTTTGGTTTTATGATTGGAAAAGGATATTCTGTAAAAAGTGCTCAGCTTGAAATGGAAATGATTGCTGAGGGCTATTACGCTGTAAAATGTTTGGTCGAAATAAACAAAAAATTTCAAGTAGAAATGCCGATTTTACAAGCGGTATATAACATTGTTTACGAAAAAATTGCTCCTGCAATAGAAATGAAAATTCTTTCAGATAAATTGACTTAGTCTTTATAGATCGTTTTCAACGGCTTTTCTTTTTCGATCTCTTTGTAGGGCTTTGATTAAGTAGTGACTAGCTATACTTGACCCGCTTCCGATTAATGCCCCTATAAATACATCACTGGGATAATGAACTCCTAAATACATCCTTGAATAACCCATTGCTCCTGCCCATAGATAGCTGGGTGCGATTACGTACCATTTTGGGAATTCAATGCTAAGTGATGTTGCCGTAGCAAATGCACTGCTTGTATGCCCTGAGGGGAACGAGTAAGACCCCGATGAGGTATGTTTCACTATTTCTCCTGGATATGAGACGTAAGGTCTATCTCGCTTTATGGATAGTTTTAAGGCAGAGGTGCTTATCCCGTTTAGAAGGAATGCAGCGCTGACAGAGAGTGCTTTCGATTGAAGTGTTTTGTCATGCTTGAGGTATGAAACAATAAACATGCTTAAAGGGGCCGAAATACTTATAGGTGTAACACTTTCGGTGATGATCTTTAATGGTTTACTTCCCGATTCCGTATAGCTTTGATTGATCGACTTTAGTAGGGTGTAGTCTAGTGGTTGAGCAAGGACATGGCTTGACTTAACCAAAAATAAAATAACAATGCAAAAAAATAAAAATTTATTTTTCAAAGTTTAACTCAGTTGAATTTTCAATAATCATTTTTCGATGTGGGTATGGTATCACGATTTTATATTGTCTAAACAAGCGGTCAATCTCAATTCTAATATCTGATTTATAGTTGTTTATATCCCAGCTATTATCAGTCCAAAACAATAATTCCATTTCTAAACCATTTTCCCCAAAATTTTTCAATCGTACTTGAATGGGATTAGATTTTTTAACTTTCGGGTGACCTAAAGCTGCTTGTCTCAATAGGGTGGTTACTAATTCTGTATCTGTACCATAACTGACAGTAACATTGATCACTGATCGAGTTAAATCATTTCCGTGACTCCAGTTTTCAACATACTCTTGTGTGAGTTTTGCATTTGGGATAATAAACACGTTCCCGTCACGTGTTTCTATTTGGGTAGTACGAACATTTATTTTTAAGATTTTTGCGAATACGGGTTCTTTGAATTTAGAATCTCTTAACTCAATGATATCCCCAATTTTTATTGTTCCTTCGAAGAGTAAAATAATTCCAGAAAACATGTCTTTAAAAACATCTTGAAGCCCTAAACCAATCCCTACTAAAAGTGCTGCAGAACCAGTAAGTAATATGGTAAAGTCAATGGATAGAATTGTTAATGAAAAATAGATGGAAAATATGTAAATCACATACTTACTTAATTGTATGTAGATATATTCTGAATTTGTATCGTAATTTTCTTGATTTCTAAATTTTTTATTAAAGTATAATTTAGCAAAATTGATCGACATTCTAGCTGTAAAAATCAAGCCAATCACTAATAAAATTTGATAGAAAGAAATGTTTACTGTTTTACCTTCAATGATTTTATAATTTAAAAACTCTTTAAATGATACATTGTTATTATTGATTTTAAAGCTTAAGATACTGATGTACGCTGCCAGAAAATAAACACTTTGACTCATTAAACCAAACAGGGTGGTTTTTCTTCCTTCAAGTCTTATGTTTACTCCAATTAAATAGCGTTTGAGCGTATGTTGAATTACTTTTTTTAGTAAAAAAGCACATGAATAAATAATAGACAGTGCTAATATATTCCAAAAGCAGACTTTATAAGGTCCTAATTCAAATAATGTTTCACTCATAGTTAACGGATAATGATGCGCCCTAGTTTTTCAGCAAAGGCAATTTTTACTTTTTCTAAATTCATTTGTTCTATAATTAAATCTTCTAATTCGTTGATGTTTTCTGAATCAGAGAGCGCTTGAATTTCAGTCCTTATTTCTTTAATGCGTTGTTCTATTTTATTTGTTTTGAATACATATAAGGAGTCCGTAACCGCTTGTTTCAGATTATCTATCTCGTATTCAGTGTCAATATTTTTAATCAACCAATTTGGACTAACCTCATAATGATCGGTTTCAATTTTTGAAACAAGTTTTACAATATCTTGATTTTCTGACCTTAATAAATAACTTGATTTATATAAAATGTTTTTTGTAATTCCTTCACTGATCAGTTGGTGAATCGTATTGAAAGTTGGTGTAGTAAATGTCAGTGAGTCTCGATGAAGTTCATGACAAATTAATTCTGCAACGGATACTTCATTTTTAATTTTAGCTCCCTGTTCATTAAGTTGTTCTATCTCTAAGGCACATGCCCCATACCTTACTAAAATTCGAATCAAATCAAATTCAGCATAATTTTCTTGCGGTATTTCTTGCTCAATGATTTTTTTTTTGTCTTCTATTATGTCGCTAGTACTTTCGTATGTAGGGGTATCGTTTACAGGATGTTTTACCGTTTCTTTCGATTTTGGAAGAGCATTATTTCTTAATTTAATTAGCTCTTTTTGAATGATTTGTTGTTCTATATCAAAACGAGATGCAATTTCTTTTACATATACCGATCTGATGATATCATCAGGGATTAAAGAAATCGAAAAAACAATGTCATGAATCAGTTTAGACCTATTTAAAGGGTCGTTTTCTGACCCAGTCAATAAAGCTTCTGCTTTAAATGTCAGGAAGTCTTTTGTGTTTGATTTGATGTATTCTTGAAGTAGAACAGGGCCTGCTTTTTTAGCATATGAATCAGGGTCGTCTCCATCCGGAAATAAAACTACTCTAACATTTAATCCTTCTTCTAAAAGTAAATCTATTCCCCTGAATGATGCTTTTATTCCGGCGGTATCACCATCATATAAAATAGTAACGTTTTTCGTATAACGACGAATGAGTTTTATTTGTCCATGTGTGAGTGATGTGCCAGAGGAAGAAACTACGTTAGTTACTCCCGCTTGATGCATACTGATTACATCTGTATATCCCTCAACTAAATAACAATTATCGTATTTAACGATGTCTCCTTTTGCAAAATATAAGCCGTAGAGGATGTCACTTTTATTGTAGATAATACTCTCCGGAGAGTTGAAATATTTTGCGATTTTTTTATCCGCAAGTAAAGTTCTTCCTCCAAAACCGAGTACCCTTCCAGTTATGGAGTGAATTGGGAACATTACTCTTCCCCTGAAAAAATCGAATTGTTTATTTTCTTTGCTTTTAACAAGCCCTATCTTTTCTAGGTATTCAAGTTTAAACCCTTTTTTTAGTGCTGAATCAGTGAAATCTGTTGATTTATCAATCGAATATCCAAGTTGGAATTTTTCAATGATATCTATTCTAAATCCCCTTTCTATAAAATAGCTCAAGCCAATCGATTTTCCTTCTTCAGATTGGAGCATACGCTCATTAAAATGATTTTTCGCAAAATCATTAATGATGAATAGACTATCTCTTTCAGTGCTTTTCGCTAATTCTTCTGCTGTAGGCTCTTCTTCTTCAGGTAGAATAATGTTGTATTTTGAAGCAAGCCACTTTAATGCTTCAGGATAAGAGTAATGCTCTTTCTCCATTAAAAAAGTGACTACTGAACCTCCTTTTCCAGTTGAAAAGCATTTAAATATTTGCTTAGATGGCGAAACAACAAATGAAGGTGTTTTTTCGTCGGTAAAAGGGCTCAATCCCTTCAGACTAGATCCAGCTTTTTTTAATTGCACAAATTCTCCTATTACCTCTTCAATTCGGGAGGCTTGCATGATTTCATCAATTGTAATAGGTAAAATTCTTGCCATTAATCTATGGTGTATTGTTTCGTAGTTTTTAATTTGCCTGATTGGTCATATGTTTTCCACTCTCCAATTTCTGTATCATTTGCATATTCTCCTATGTAAAATAATTTTCCGTTTGGATAGTTTACATAGGAAATCCCATCCTTTTTACCATGCTCGTAGTGTGTTGAACTGAGTGTTAAACCTGTTGGATCGTAAAATTCCCAAATCCCATGTCGCAAACTGTTTTTATCTTGACCACCTTTAAATTTTAATTGTTTTTTACCAGGATAATATTCGTGGTAAATATTATTTTTCACCTCGATTAAAGATTCATTTTTTGTATTCGAATTAATTGTTTTTTTATCTGTTCTACTACAATAAACACATAGAGTGATTGTTAAAAGTAGTAATGAGTATCGGTTGATAAGTGTTTTCATTATTTAAATGTATAAAATAGTCATGTGATTTGAGTTTATTTTACTTATTATTTTGTTCTTTCTATGGTGTAATTTACTAATCCAATTAAGGATGTTTTAGCTTCTGAATTTGGTATGTCCTTTAATAAAAGCAGTGCTTTGTTTTTTAATTCATGCATTTTATCAGACGCATAAGCAAGGCCTCCGCTGTTTTTTACAATCAGCACCGCTTTTTCAACCTCCTTACGTTCTTCATTTTTATTTTTGATGATGTAAATTAAATCACGTTTCGTTTTCTTATCAGCGTTTTTTAATGCGTAAATTAAAGGAAGAGTCATTTTTCGTTCTCGGATATCTAAACCAGTCGGTTTGCCAATGTCTTCACCCGTTCCATAGTCAAATAGGTCATCTTTAATCTGAAATGCTAAACCAACGAGTTCTCCAAATTCGCGCATGTTATTTGCTTGATCTTCTCTGTCAACGGAGGCACTTGCTGCTTCACATACAGTTGCGATTAATGATGCCGTTTTTTTTCGGATTACTTCAAAATATATTTCCTCAGTGATATCTAATGTGCGCGCTTTTTCAATTTGCAACAACTCTCCTTCACTCATTTCCCTAACAGCTCGTGCAACGATTTCTAGGACTCTGATGTTTTTATTTTCTATGGAGAGTAAAAGAATCCGGGAAAGCATATAGTCACCTACTAAAACGGCTATTTTATTTTTCCACAAGGCATTGATTGAAAAAAAACCACGCCGTTCATTTGCATCATCAACCACGTCGTCATGAACCAATGTAGCAGTGTGGAGTAATTCTACCAATGAAGCAGCTTGATATGTTTTGTGAGTGATTTCGCCAAGCATTTTTGCTGTTAGAAATAGAAACATAGGTCTAAGCTGCTTTCCTTTTCGTTTAATGATGTAATTTGTGATTTTGTCAATTAGCGGTACTTTGGATTTTAATTGAGAACTGAAATGAATGTCAAATTCTTTCATTTCGTTTTCAATAGGAGCCATTATTTCATCGATGTGCATCATATCTCTTACAAATATACATGCTATGTTTCCGATTTTTAATAAAATAATCTTCTTTTTTAACAATATTTTCGTAAATTAAATAAAATAAATTATGTTGATCAATATCTATTTTAATGGATTCTTCAGAAAATAAGCCAATTGAAAAGAAAAATAACTCTTGGATTAAGTATTCTTCTCTTGGAATACAAATGGGCTTAACTATTTACCTAAGTAGTTTGCTTGGTAAATGGTTGGATAAATCTTATCCCAGTGATTTTATTACTTATCATAAAGTGTTAACTTTGTTTGCGATTTTTGGGATAACATTTTCAACAATCAGACAAGTAATAAAAATGTCGAAGGATGAAGAAGAAAAGAAATGAATTAACGTATCGATTACTTATTTTTAATGGCCTTATATTAGCAATCCTATTGATAATATATCAATTACATGCTTTTTTTGTTTCTGGTCTATCACTACCATACAATTTGTGGTCCATTTATTTATTTTTCTCTATTTCATCCATTGTTGTCATTTCGTTTTTGGAATGGCTTCATACAATTATGCCAGACAAGGTTGCATATGCTTTTTTAATAGCCTTGTTTTTAAAAATGGGCTTTTTTCTGTTGCTTTATGCTTCAAAAGGGTTGTTAGATAAACCAATGTTGTTTTCTGCTCGTATTTCTTTGCTAATCCCCTTATTCATTTTTTTATTTTTGGAGGTTATTGTTGTTTCTTTAAGGTTAAATTTGATTGGAAATTCAAAAAAAGAGCTTTAAATAAAGAAATTAATTTTGAGAAATTAATTTGGTATTGTTTTAAATTATTATGTACTTTTGCACTCGATTATAGTGAAATTTTGACAATTTGAACCTTTTCGCATGAAAAACAATACGCATTATTTTAACCTAGTACTAAGTTCGATACTGTTCTTTTTTACTTTTTTCACCTTTGCAAACACTGAACACAATTCAGGTCATACTATCTCTGTAGAGCAAGTTAAAGGAGAGATAGATACCCCTGAAGAAATTAATAAATACATTGAGCACCATTTACAAGATGCGCATGATTTTGTATTGTATACAGATGGAAAAACGGGTGAACATTATGGTTTTTCATTACCTGTTATACTAATTGATAATGGCTTGCATGTTTTTTCTTCTAAATGGTTTCATCACGGGGAGTCTGTTGCTGAAGACAATGGGAATTATTACAAGCTTTTTCATGGAAGAATCATTAAAACGAATAAGTCTGGTTTTGTTAGAGAAGATCATCATGGTCATGCCTTAAATTATAAGCCGATTGATTTATCAATTACCAAAAGTGTTTTAGGTATTTTGTTGACTGGACTCATTATGGTCTTGATATTTACATTTTTGGCTAAAGGGTACAAGAAAAGTGCCATTCCGACTGGTTTAGGTCGCGTATTAGAGCCTTTGGTAATCTATGTTAGAGATGAAATAGCACGTCCTAATATAGGTGAGAAAAAATATAAGAGGTTTATCGGGTTTTTACTTACAGTTTTCTTTTTTATTTGGATCGTGAATTTATTAGGTTTAACTCCACTTGGATTTAATGTTACTGGAAATATAGCTGTAACCTGTAGTTTGGCTTTATTTACTTTTTTTATCGTTCAGTTTAATTCGAATAAAGAGTATTGGAAACATATTTTTTGGATGCCGGGTATTCCTCCACTTATGAAGGTTGTTTTAGCACCTATTGAAGTCTTGGGTATGTTTACAAAGCCATTTTCACTTATGATACGTTTGTTCGCTAATATTACAGCCGGTCACTTTGTAATGATGAGTTTAATAGCCCTTATGATCGTATTAAAGCATCAGTTTGGTCCAGTAGCATCAACAGGGATATCCTTTGCTTTGTCTTTATTTATTATGCTTATTGAATTATTGGTTGCTTTCTTACAGGCCTTTATTTTTACAATGCTGTCATCTTTGTTTATTGGAATGGCGGTAGCAGATCACGATCATCATTAATTAGTATTTTTTTGTTTAATATATAATAAATAAGTAGTTTATGTACAATTTAATTGGAGCAGGATTAATCGTTATCGGAGGTGGTATCGGTTTAGGTCAAATCGGAGGTAAAGCGATGGAAGGTATCGCTCGTCAACCAGAAGCAACGGCTAAAATCCAAACAGCGATGATCATCATTGCAGCACTTTTGGAAGGTCTTGCATTTGGTGCATTGATCCTAGGGAAATAATCCCAAGAAGTTAAGGTTCTCCACAACGATTGGTTGTGGAGAATTTTTCACACATGATTTAATTTTTTTAAACTATATATAATGGATAAATTACTTAATGATTTTTCACCCGGATTGTTTATCATGCAATCAGTGCTCTTTTTGATTATATTGTTGCTGATGAAAAAATTCGCTTGGAAACCAATTTTAAATTCGCTTCAAGAGCGTGAAGAAGGGATCCAAAATGCGATTAACATGGCGGAAGATGCTCGTAAAGAAATGGCTGCTTTAAAAAACCAAAATGAAAATCTTTTAAAAGAAGCACGCGCAGAAAGAGATGCAATGATCAAGGATGCAAAAGAGACTGCAACTAGAATGGTTGAAGACTCCAAAAATGCAGCAAAGGTTGAAGCTGAAAAAGTCATGATTTCTGCAAGACATGCAATTCAGTTGGAGAAATCTGCTGCTATTTCAGAACTGAAATTTCAGGTTGCCGCTTTTTCAATAGAGATTGCTGAAAAAATAGTAAAAACAGAACTTGCTTCTGATGAAAAGCAAAAAACATTGGCTACAAAACTAGCTGAAGATATTAATTTGAATTAACCGATCTGATGAAAAGTACAAAGTCAGCATCTCGATATGCAAAAGCTTTACTTGGACTTGCTATTGAATTAAATAAAATAGAGGTTATATCTTCGGATATGAAGGCTATTTTAGATGCACATGCAGAGACGAATGATTTTCAGTTATTTTTAAATAGCCCTCTAATTAAGGCGGATAAAAAAATTGCTGTTTTAAATGAAATATTCGATTGTTTCGATTCATTATCATTGTCTTTTATTGCCTTAATTGCAAAAAATCGCAGGGAAAATATATTGGTGGAAATCGCTGCTGAATTTGAGTCTCAATGGAAAACAGAGCAAGGAATTGTTCCTGTAACATTAGTTTCCTCTACTGAGTTAGACGCTGATTCTAAGGAAAAAATCATCTTTAAAATCCAATCATTAATTGAAGGCACTATCGAGCTTACAGAAGAAATCAATCCTGCTATTTTAGGAGGATTTGTTGTCAAAATGGGAGATAAACAAATTGACGCTTCGGTTGCAAATCAATTTAAAAATTTAAAAGAAAGTTTAACACGATAATTTAAGTTGTCCACTACTGGACTAAAAATATATAACATATGGCAGATGTAAATCCAGCAGAAGTTTCTGCAATTTTAAGAGAACAGCTTTCCGGTTTTAAAACTGAAGCAGAGCTACAAGAAGTGGGTACCGTATTACAAATTGGAGATGGTATCGCGCGCATCTACGGACTAAATGGAGTTCAGTATGGTGAGTTGATTGAATTTGATGGTGGTCTACAAGGAATCGCTTTAAATTTAGAGGAAGACAATGTAGGGGCCGTTTTATTAGGAAAATCTAATTTGGTAAAGGAAGGCGAT
>CAMDGH010000028.1 GCA_945897755.1 Chryseobacterium gleum
TACGTTACATTTGGTGCCGTTGGCAAGGGATTTACAGTTACGTTAATGGTATTAGAGTTGTAAACATTGCTACTTAAGTCTGTAACTTTTAAAGTATATGCACCGGAAGTATTCGCATTATAATTGGTACTATTTGCTCCAGTAATATTTACCCCATTTTCAACCCATTGATATTGATAAACGGCTGATGGAGAAACTGTACCTGTTAATTGAACGCTATTTCCAGAACATATAGATGTTGAGCCATTTGCGGAAATTGTGACAGTTACTTGCGCAATTGTTGCAGTAGCTAAACTTATTGTTGCTAAAGCAGTCAGAAGTATTGATTTTAATTTCATTTTTTTGTTTTTTAAATTTTCTCGTTCCTACTCTTTTCGATTTTCAGATTACTCGCTGTTTTTTTAAGTGGTTTACTTTTCTCCACTATTTTTTGTCAGCAATTTTATGCTGTTATGATGAGTCAATTCCGTTTTTCGGTGGCTCTCTTGTTTGTCCGCTATGTGTGTTTAACTTGCCCATAACGTGTCGATATACGCAATTGCGTATATATCCACTATATTAATTTAATCTATTTTGTTTATAATCAATACTATATCCGATATTTATCGGTTGTGTGTAAAAGTATCGAAAAAAAATACGTGTTTCGTTCATCGTTTTTATTTATTTTCTAAATGTAAGTTTATTTTTTAAATATCCAAATTATCCAAAGGACTTTTAACTATTAAAAACCTTTTGTTGTTATACGGGTATAAATTTCCGTGGTTTTACTATTTGAATGCCCTAATATACTTTGGTTGTTCCACAAATTTGTACCATTCTCGATTTATTGAGTTGAAAACGATGCCCAATCCAAGAGAAAACACCTATGGAGGGATCGTTGATTTTTTCTAAATCTTATTTTTATACCAAGTGTAATTATAAAATAGGCCAAATATGCGAAGTGATTTTTTATCAAGACGATGATAAAAAATAGTTGCATTGCCTAAGCTAAGGAGCTATTTTTTGAAGATATATTGATGAAAAAGAACAATTAGATTGGGCTATTTTGTAGTTATGTTTGGTATTAGCTCATTTGGTGATTTTTTTGGAGTGATTTTTATTTTTCGCCTGACTTTTAAAGATCCATTGTGTAGACTTCCATGACTTTACAATAGGCTATGCAAATTATTGAATAAAAATAAAAAACCTAATTTCAGATTAATTATCTTAAAATCAATAGTTTAATTTAATTTCCGCATTGTTTGTTGTTGCGTCTATTTCTAAAATCGGGTGGCTTTACGCATGTTTATGAAATTAGAATCGACCATCATTCAAGATAGTAAATAGGATAAGTTAGCCAAATTTAAATAATAAGGCCGTTGCAAAAGTTCTAAATGGAGGCGGATTAAAAATTTAATACCGGAGTTTAGTGTTGTAAATGAGGATGTGTCTTTGTTTTGCAATTGCAACCACTTTGTTATGTTTTTGTATGGCATTGTAAAAATTACCTTTGGTGCGGTTGGCAATATAAATCCGGTTTGGGTTTTAAAGTACCTAAAAGTTTCACACTCTTGGTATAAGTATATTTTTTTGGGATCCAAGGTCAGTTTTAAACTGGAAAGTAAAATGAGGCAATTGTTGACTAATTACTTTTGGATGAAGGTTTTTAATATGACAGATTTAACTTTGTTTTTTTAATTAATTATCTATTTTTTATCATTACAATGTGACTTAAGTGGCAATATTATCTCAAGGAGTATTCAATGAGATGTTTAACTAAAAAGACTATCTTTGCAACACGTAATTTTTAGATTTTATTAGTTGAAGATTACTAAGGTTAATTTGATAATGAATACATGACTTCAAAAGTGAACTATCTAGGTGGCTTGAGAACATCAGCTACGCATATTGCTTCAGGAACAACAATTGTTACAGATGCACCGATTGATAATTATGGAAAAGGGGAAGCTTTTTCCCCAACCGATTTATTAGCGACTTCCTATGCTTCTTGCATGCTAACGATTATTGGAATCTATTGTCATGCCCATGATTTTCCTTTTACGAACGGTAACGCTGAGGTTACAAAAATGATGTCTTCATCCTTGCCTAGAAGAATCGAGAAATTAATTGTTAATATAGATATATCAGGCAATGGGTGGAACGAGACCCAAGCCAATTTGGTAATTGCTGCAGGAAAAGCTTGCCCGGTGGCAATTACATTAGGAGATAATATTGAGGTTGATTTGACAATACACACATAGAATATACACATGGATAAGAAATGGAATAATTCCCCTAGATCTTCATTTAATGATAGGGATGAAAAATACGAACGTAAAGAAAAAGATAATTCAGATATAATTTTTGGTTTGCGCGCTGTTATTGAGGCGATTAATTCTGGTCGCGAAATCAATAAGTTAATGATTCAGAAAGGAATGCAGAAAGAACTTTTCTTTGAGCTTAAAGAAGCTACTGCAAATAAAAATTATTTTATTCAATTTGTTCCGGTAGAACGCTTGGATCGTATCACAACGAGTAATCACCAAGGAGTTATTGCTTATTTATCTCCGATGGAATATGCAAACTTTGAAGAGTTAGTGGATAAAGCTGTTGAAAATGAAGATAAGGTTTGTTTCTTATTTCTTGATCGATTAACAGATGTTCGTAATTTTGGAGCCATTGCTCGTACCGCTGAATGTCAGGGTGTTACTGCAATCGTTATTCCTGGGAAAGGTTCTGTTCAGGTTACTCCTGATGCTATTAAAACGAGTGCTGGCGCTTTAAATCGTATTCCTGTTTGTAAGGTTGGTAATTTGAAAGACAGTTTGTTTTATTTACAACAAAGTGGTTTCAGAATAGTTGCGTGTACTGAAAAATCTTCGGTTCCATTATATGAGGTGAATCTTCGTGGTCAAGTTGGAATTGTTATGGGGTCTGAAGAGGATGGCGTAAGTGCTGATATTCTTAAGATGTGTGACATTAAAGCTCGAATTCCAATGCGTGGTGAAATTGCTTCTTTGAATGTGGGTGTGGCTACGGGTATGATTTTGTACGAGCGCTTACGACAAGAATTGTATTAGACTTAAAATTAGAAGGCCGTTACAAAAGTTATAAATGGAGGCGGATAAAAAATTTAATACCGGAGTTTACTGTTGTAAATGAGGATGTTAAATTTTTGATTCAACGATGAGTTAGGGGTTTTGCAACCGTCTTATTAGACTTTTACAATTAAGATCCGGTTAGTATTCTAGCTTTTTTAAGGTTTATCCTAATTATTTTCTTATTCTTAAATTAAGGTTAGCAACATTGGTAATTCTGATAAATCTTTGATTTTATGTTGACCTGCTGATTTTCGGTATTTCTCATTAGGGTCAAATAGAATAGCTTGCATACCCACTTGAATTGCTCCTAATATATCGGTAGTGTGATCGTCACCAATCATAATGCTCTCATTTGATTTTGCTTTTGCCTGAAGTAATGCATAATGAAATATGTCTCGATGTGGCTTTGTTTTTCCGACCATTTCCGAACAAACAATCACATCAAAATAGTTTAAAATTTTTGCCGATTTTAATTTAATTATTTGTGCTTCTTCAAACCCATTTGTAATGATATGTAATTGATATCTTTTCTTTAATTCATTCAATGTTTCTATTGTGTTTGGAAACAGTATTGTTTCTCTTGGTGCTGTTAATACATAATCTTTATTAAGTTGATCTGCAAATTGAATATCGAAGTTATTTACACGTTCTAGTGTTTTTTGAAACCGTGTTATTCGTAGTTCGTCTTTGCTTATTTTTCCTTTACCGTATTTCTTCCATAATTCATTATTGATGTTTCTATAGATGGTATAAAAATGAATAAAATGATTAAAGTGATCGGATAATTGATGGAGATTGTATAGTTTTTGAAGTGCATTTTTGGAATTGGTTTCAAAGTCCCATAATGTTCTATCTAAATCAAAGAAGATGTGTCGTAAAGTAATCATAAGACCGTTTATAGTTATAAATGGAGGCGGATTAAAAATTTAATACCGGAGTTTACTGTTGTAATTGAATGTGTTAAATTTTTGATTCAACGATGAGTTAGGGGTTTTGCAACGGTATTATCATTTACACAAATGAAGCAATCAAATAAGCGAGACCTGTTGTCGCAAATCCATTTATCAATATTGTTGTTAAAAGAAGTGGGTAGGTGATTTTGAGCTTCCCGAAAAATTTAGCAACTATAATTGTCCCTACTGGGATAGAGAAAAAAAGTGGGGCAATAAATGTGATTCCGTAAATGCCCATTGATTGTTTTAATTTTATTATTTTTTTATTGAATTTGGTAAACTTTTTCTTTGGGATAAATGGAATTCCTTTTAAAATTGCTTTTTCTTCTGCTGCTTTTTTTTTCTCTAGGGATTTTCTCAATAAATAGGAGGCAAGAAAAAAACAAATACTACTACTTAGAAGTGCTCCTGCACAGCAAGAGATATATGTTTCAATAAATGTCAATCCTGCTGCAGGTCCTCCAAAAGGGGCAAACAAAAATTTAAACATTGAAAAGAAAAAAAAACCAAGGTATTTAGCAATTAACATAAACTAACATTTAATACCGAATGCTAAATCTCCTGCGTCGCCAATTCCAGGAACTATGTAAGATTGTGCTGTTAATTCTAAGTCTATAGCACCGATATAGTAATCTGTTTTTTCTGGTAGATGTTGTTTTACGAATTCAAGTGCTTCCGGTGAAGCGATTGCTGAAACAATAATCACTTTGCTTGGATTACCTTGTGTCAGTAGAGCTTTATATACGCTAACCATGGAGCTTCCAGTAGCTAACATAGGGTCAATGATAATTAATACACGCATATCTAAAGATGGTGCAGCTACATATTCTATTTGAATTTGAAAATCTTCGTTATTCAATTGTTTTCTGTAAGCAGATATAAAAGCAGAATCCGCTTTATCAAATACGTTTAAAAAACCTTGATGCATAGGAAGCCCAGCCCGAAGAATAGTTGCCAGAATAGGCTGTTGTGTCAATTGAAACTCTGACGCCTCTCCAAGAGGTGTTGTAACAAGCTCAGTATGGTACTCTAGTTTTTTTGAAACCTCATAAGCAATCAATTCACCTAATCGCTCTAAATTCTTCCTGAATCGCATGGAGTCCTTTTGAATTTGAACGTCTCGAAGCTCAATTAAAATTGGACCTATGATTGATTTGTTATCGCTGAAATGGTATACCATATTTTCCCCTTTTGTGTAAAGATAAAAGATTTTTTTAATTCAGGTGGTCAATTTAACATTGAAATACGATTACTTAAAAACATTTTTTGTTATCAGTGTGTTCGCTTTATGGGTTTGTTTTGTAGGGTATATTTTTAACTTTGTTTTATGTTCAAAAAATCACAAATTGATTTTCGGGTTTTTAAAAGACTCGTTTTTTTTGTAAAGAATTATAAGCGCTTGCTTTTGCTTGCATTTTTATGCTCATTAGTTTTAAGTGTTCTTTCTCCTTTACGTCCTAAGTTAATTGGGATGATGGTGGATAAATTTATTATTTCACATCAAAATGAGAAAGCTTTATTGGAATGGACTATTGTCATTCTTGTGCTATTATTGTTAGAAGGTGTTTTTCAATTTTTAGGTTCTTTTTCTAGTAATTTATTGGCTCAATCAATCATTAGAGATGTGCGCCAAAAGCTTTTTAAGCATTTAATTTCGTTTAGAATCAAGTTCTTTGATCAAACTCCAATCGGCTCCTTAGTAACCCGTTTGGTTTCTGATATTGAAGCAATCGCAGAAGTTTTTTCGGCTGGTTTAATTGATATTTTAGGGGATGTACTGATGCTCATTGTGGTTGTTTTTATCATGACTATGAGTAATTGGCAACTCACCTTATTGACTCTTATTCCGATTCCATTATTGATTATTGCTACCCGAATTTTTGCAAATGCGATGAAGCGTTCTTTTCAGCAAGAACGTACTCAAGTTACTCGATTGAGTACCTTTGTTCAAGAGCGTTTGTCTGGAATGAATATCGTCCAGTTGTTTACGCGTGAAAAACAAGAACAATCAAATTTTGAGTCAATCAACAAAGAGCATCGAAAAGCACATATTGATGCTGTGTGGGCATTTTCTATTTTTTTCCCCGTTGTTGAGATATTAAGCTCTCTTTCAATCGCTTTTCTTCTTGTTTGGGGGGCATTCCAGTTATTAAATCAAAACACGAATCCAACTGCAATGTACGCTGAAATCATTTCGTTCACTTTATGGATTCAGATGTTATTTCGACCGATTCGTCAGTTAGCAGATAAGTTTAATATATTGCAACGCGGAATTGTTAGGGCTGAAAGAGTTTTCGAAGTATTGGATTTGGATGAGTACAAACAAGAAGATGGATTTATAGATACCGTTGATTTTAATCAGGATATTCGTTTTGATAGTTTGTTTTTTGCCTATAAGGATGAAAATTGGGTGTTGAATGACATCAATTTATCGATTGAAAAAGGTACAATGGTTGCTTTTGTTGGTGCTACTGGCGCTGGGAAATCTACCATTGTTAATATGCTAGGTAGATTTTATGAAAATCAAAGGGGGGATATATTCATTGGTGACGTTAATACAAAAGACATTCAGTTAAACGTACTTCGGAAAAACATTGCGATTGTCTTACAAGATGTGTTTTTATTCTCCGATTCAGTTTTTCACAACATTACCCTTAGAGACCCTTCTATTTCCCTCGATCAAGTGATAGAGGCAGCTAAGGCTGTAGGGGCTCATAGTTTTATAGAGAAATTGCCGGGTGCTTATTCTTATAATGTAGGTGAACGTGGTGGCGTATTATCTGTTGGTCAACGTCAATTATTATCCTTTATTCGAGCTTATGTATATAATCCATCTATTTTAATCTTGGATGAGGCTACATCAAGTGTTGATAATGAATCAGAAGAATTAATTCAATGTGCTACTGAGAAGTTAACGAAAGGAAGAACTTCAATTGTAATTGCGCATAGGCTATCTACAATTCAACAAGCGCATAAAATTATTGTAATGGATCAAGGAAAAATAGTTGAACAGGGAAATCATGCAGAATTACTCTTAGAAAATGGTTATTATAGAAAGCTTTATGAAATTCAGTTTGTAGAAAATGAAAAGCCAATATAGCTTGTTTTAATGATTAATAGTTCATCAATAATCAATAATAAAGATTCTTTTTTAAGTAATTTAGTGTATAATCCCTTACTCCATCCTCTAGTGAGTGAAATGGTACCGAATAACCTTGATTGATAAGTTTTGACATTGCGGCCTCTGTGAAATATTGGTATTTGTCTCTGATGTCTATCGGTGTATCAATGAATTCTATGTTTATTTCCTTCTCTAAGGAATTGAAGGTGTTTGTAGCTAAATCTAAAAAAGTTCTTGCAGTCCCAGATCCTAAGTTATAAATCCCTGAATTAGGCAAGTCGTTAAATAAAAATAAGCAGACCTCTATCACATCTTTAACGTAGATAAAATCACGTAATTGACATCCATCTTTAAAGTTCGTATGATGAGATCTAAATAATTTCATAGTCCCTTTTTCGTTGATTTGATTGAACGCGTGAAATATGACCGACGCCATTCTCCCTTTGTGATACTCGTTTGGTCCGTATACGTTAAAGAATTTTAATCCTGCCCAAAATGGGGGAGTAATACGTTGGCTTAAAACCCATTTATCAAATTCATGCTTTGAGTCACCATATGGGTTAAGCGGTGTTAGTTTATGAATTGCATCGTGATTGTCTTCATATCCATGTTCACCCAAACCGTATGTTGCTGCTGAACTTGCGTAGACAAAAGAAACCTTCTTTTTAACACAGAAATTCCAAATCATCTTTGAGTAGTTGACGTTTAGTTCATCAAAAATAGCTTTGTCAAATTCTGTAGTATCAGTTCTTGCTCCGATATGAAAAATGAAAGCTATTTCAGAAGAATTCGTTTCTAACCAATTCTCAAATTTGTTCCGTTCAATTTTCTCAGAAAATTGTTTTCCTTTTAAGTTTGCTTCTTTATCTGATTTACTAAAGTCATCTACGAGCAAAAGATCATGAAATCCTGATTTATTCAATCTACTAACCAAACAGCTTCCGATAAAACCAGCAGCTCCTGTGACAATAATTTTCCCCATTTAAATTAAATCTATGGTGCGAATTTAATATTTTTAATTCATTAAATTATGGAATTTAGGGTATGGTTTCAATAATGAAAGCTGAATTGTAGTTTAAATTTATTTTTACAACAATTTTGTAAGTTAAAATGTTAATTGCTAAATAAATCATAAATTATGATGTATCAATTTAAGAGAATTCAATTTGTTAAAACTGATTTACAAACCTGTTGGGACTTTTTTTCATCTCCTGACAACCTAGCTAAAATTACTCCGAAATACATGGGCTTTGATGTTAAAACGAGCGTCCCTAAACAAATGTATGAAGGTTTAATAATTGCGTACACAGTTAAGCCTGTTTTGGGAATCCCTGTGGAATGGGTGACGGAAATTACGCATATCAAAGACAAGGCATTTTTTGTCGATGAGCAGCGAAAAGGCCCCTATACTTTATGGCATCATGAGCATCATTTTAGAGAACTTGATGGAGGTGTAGAAATGACAGATATCGTTTCCTACATCATTCCATTTGGAATGATTGGTAGGATTATTCATCCTTTTTTGGTCAAACCTAAGTTAAAAGAGATTTTTGAATACCGATTTAAAGCAGTAGATGAGTTATTTAAATAGTTTTCTATTTCTTTTTTGCCTATTTAGTGTTAAAATATGCTGAAATCGTTGTATATTTACGAGCAAAATTTTAGAAAGTGAAAACAGTTTATATTGTTCGTCGTGAGCATTTCAATGCAGCTCACAAACTATGGAGGGAAGAATGGTCAGATCAAAAAAATGAATCTGTTTTTGGAAAATGTAGTAATAAAAACTGGCATGGTCATAATTTTAACTTATTTGTTACTGTAAAAGGTGCTCCAAGTAATGAAACTGGTTTTGTGATCAATTTAAAAGTACTAAGTAAAATAATAAAAGAATTTGTCATCGCGCCTTTAGATCATAGTAATCTTAATCTAGATGTTCCCTTTCTTAAAGGAATTCTTCCATCTACTGAAAATTTAGCGATAAAGATTTGGGAATTGATCGAACTTCCTATTAAAGAGGCTGGTGGTACGCTTTCAAAAATTCGTTTAGAAGAAACAGAAAATAATTTTGTGGAGTATTTTGGTGGAAATGAACCTTATTAAATTTAACCATGAGCGATAAATATTATAATAACGAAGTAACCGCTCGCATAGCTTCGGTTTATGAAAATGTTCTTTCTGATATCGGAGAAGATCCAATGAGAGAAGGATTGTTGAAAACTCCTGAGCGGGTAGCAAAAGCCTTACAGTATTTGACTCATGGCTATGAGATTAATCCAGAAGAAATCCTTAAATCTGCACTTTTCAATGAGCCATATTCTGAAATGGTCATTGTAAAAAGCATTGAAGTTTATTCTATGTGTGAACATCATATGTTGCCTTTTTTCGGGAAAGCACATATCGCTTACATCCCAGATGGAACGATAGTTGGATTAAGTAAAATACCAAGAGTGGTTGATGCTTTTTCCAGAAGATTGCAGGTTCAAGAAAGACTGACTATTGAAATACGTGATTGTATTCAAAACACGTTAAAACCAAAGGGCGTTGCTGTTGTGCTAGAATGTTCTCATATGTGTATGCAGATGAGGGGGGTACAAAAACAAAACTCTGTTACAACAACAAGTGCATTCACAGGATTATTTCTAAATAATGATGCAACTAGAAAAGAATTTATTAACTTAGTTCAAGCTAAATTAAATTAATTAAACCATGTTAGATAAGATTTTAAACAAAAAAACGTACAAGAAGGATGGTCAGACTATGACCTCTGAATTTTTTATGAATGTATATACCTATATGTTTGTTGCCCTTGCCATTTCTGGCGGTATTGCTTACCAATGTGGAACTCCTGAATTTATAAAAAACAATTTTGTTTCAGAATCAGGTTCTATTTCAGGTCTTTTTTATTTGGTCGTTTTTGCACCTGTAGGGCTAGGGCTATTAATACAAATGGCTTACAATAAGCTTTCTTTAATGACTTTGTTTATCCTATTTGGTATCTATGCAGCTCTAATGGGTCTGAGTTTAAGTACGATATTTGTTATTTATTCCATTGCAAATATTGTAACTACATTTTTTGTTACTGCAGGTGCATTTGCTGGAATGGCAATTCTTGGATATACAACTAAAACGGATCTAACCAAATTTGGCAGTATGTTGTATATGCTTTTCATCGGAATGTTTATTGCAACGATTGTAAATATGTTTATGAAAAGCAATGCAATGGATTTTATTATTTCTTTGATTGGTGTATTCGTTTTTACGGGGTTAACAGCATATCAAATGCAACAATTAAAGCACATTAGCCAAGAACCAGGACTGGAAGATGTACAACGTAATAAGTTGGCTTTAATCGGTGGATTAATGCTTTATATCTTATTCATCAATCTTTTTCTTACTCTACTAAGATTGTTTGGAGGGAGAGATTGATCTTTTAATTTAAAATGTCTCTTATATAAATAGGACTTTTTAAATTAACGTTCAGGATTAATTTCACTATTTTCTGTTTGATTCCTAGTATGCAATCATCAAAATAAGTGAATTATCAATCTAAAATCAGATTTGTATTATTCTAATATTTGAAGTTTAGCAAATTTCAACAATAAATTTTTCGATCCTTCTTTTGGGAAGAAAACGACTGCTTTTTTGCTATCTCCTTCACCCTCTATCGAGATCACTTTTCCATTCCCGAAAAGTTCGTGTGAAACATTATAACCCACTTTCAAGAGTTGAACTTCATGATTAGATTTTGATGTAGGTTTTGATAATAAGTCATTTAGAGAACGAAGGTTTTTTGGCGCCTCCATTTTCTTATTTAATCCTCCTGTCATTGGTTGGTCTATGTTTACGCTACGACCACCATTTAATGACCTTCCTCCTATTTGGTTCCTGTGGGGATTTTCATATGCAATGTATTCGCGATTAATCTCTGAAATAAATCTACTCGGTTCACTAGAAGTTAAACTGCCAAAAACAAAACGCGATACAGCATAACTTATTGTACATGTTTTTTCAGCACGCGTTAGAGCTACATAAAATAATCTTCGTTCCTCCTCTAATTCGCTTCGGGTGTTTAATGACATTTGAGAAGGAAATAAGTTTTCTTCTAATCCGACTAAGAATACGTGAGGAAATTCTAAACCCTTACTAGAATGGATTGTCATAAGTGTTATTTTGTTTTTATCATCATCATCTTCATTGTCAGCGTCAGTTAATAACGCCACATCCATCATAAATCCAGGCAGCGTATTTAGTTCATAAGAATCGCGTGTTGCAGAAAACGAACGGATACCGCTAAGTAATTCTTCAATATTTTGATATCGCTCTACTTCTTCTTGCCCTTTGTCTTTTTCTCCATGAAGGTCTTTTAGGATACCAGATGATTTTGCAATGAGGAAAGCAAGGTCATATGCGCTTTGTTTTTCCAGTTGTACATGAAAGCTTTCTATCATAGTTCTAAATTCCGAAAGCTTTATTTTAGTTGTTCCATTGAGTGACACTGGAAAACGAGAAAAGTCAGAAATAACTTCCCAGATACTAACTCCGTATGTATTAGAAGCAATAATTAAAGATTCAATGGATGTTTTACCAATTCCCCTTTTAGGGTAGTTTATTACACGCTTAAATGCTTCTTCGTCTTGCGGATTAGTTGCTAAGCGAAAATAAGCTAATAAATCTTTGATTTCTTTACGTTGATAAAAGGATAGACCTCCGTATATCTTATAGGGTAAATTTAATTTACGAAACGATTCCTCAAATGACCTCGATTGTCTATTGGTTCGATAAAGGATTGCAAAAGAGCTATAATCTATCCCTTGACTCATTTTTAAATCATATATCTTTGACGATATAATTTTACCCTCTTCGTTATCTGTAAGTGTTTTTACAATTGAGATTGGAGCTCCTAAGTCATTGTCAGTCCAAACTGTTTTTTGAATTTGGTCTTTATTTTGAGATATAACACTATTTGCCGCTTCAACAATAGATTTAGTACTTCTGTAGTTTTGTTCTAGTTTAAAAACACTAAAGTCAGGGTAATCGTTTTTGAAGTTTAAAATATTTTGAATATTTGCCCCTCTAAACG
This sequence comes from Chryseobacterium gleum, assembly GCA_945897755.1. Lineage (GTDB taxonomy): Bacteria > Bacteroidota > Bacteroidia > Flavobacteriales_D > Crocinitomicaceae > CANHVK01. The sequence continues at coordinate 12,235 of CAMDGH010000028.1, forward strand.
AGTAAATACTTTGAGCATCATCACCTACTACACATAAGTTTTGGTAAGCAGCAGCAATTTTTTTCACGATGAGGTATTGTGCATAATTAGTATCTTGATACTCGTCTACAAGAATGTATTTAAATTTTTGTTGGTAGTATTGAAGAACGTCAGGGAAGTCACGAAGTAATACATTCGTTTTGTATAATAAGTCGTCAAAATCCATTGCGCCAGCTTTTTTACATTTGTTCGCGTAATACGCATAAATGCGATGAAGCTCTGGTCTACCGCTTAATTTATCTTCATTCATTATTTCACTGTTCTCTTTATAATCTTCTGGAGAAATTAGACTGTTTTTAGCAGAAGAGATCCGACCTAAAACCATACTTGGTTTATACGTTTTATCATCTAAGTTTAATTCTTTTATGACTGATTTAATTAAACTTTTTGAATCTGCTGTGTCATATATAGTGAAATTCGTCGGATACCCAAGTAAGTCAGCATTAAAACGAAGAATACGAGAAAAAACAGAGTGGAATGTACCCATGGTAATATTCTTTGCTTCAGAACCTCCAAGGATATCACTGATTCGAATATTCATTTCTTTCGCAGCCTTATTCGTGAAAGTAAGCGCCATAACATTAAATGGGTCGATTCCTTTTCTGATCATGTGGGCAATTCGATATGTTAAAACACGCGTTTTTCCTGAACCAGCTCCAGCAATTACCATGATCGGCCCATCAATTTTTTCAACTGCAATGCGTTGACTATCGTTTAATCCATCTAAATAATCCATAAAAGCAAAGTTAAGAAGTAAAATGTACAAATTTTGAAATTGTGAATAACAAAATCATCCTAAACAACAATTTGAGTTTAGTTCTATTCATGTTTTATCGCTAGGTCAATCAATATTAAGTAATCAATCTATTAATGTGTTAAGAAATGGTGAACAAGTATTTCTGATGTTAATCCATCAATGATAACTATTTAGATAAATTTGAATTAAATCCTGATTATGAATCAAAAAACACGTATCTTTCAACAATAGAATGTTTAAAAAAGCGTAAAAGATATAAAAAACTTGCATTCTGTTAAAAAATTAATATCTTTGCGTTCCCGGCATTGTGTTCGGGATAATAATTTATTTATAAATGTTTAAATTTTAGTATGCCAACTATTCAACAATTAGTTCGCAAAGGACGTACGGCAAATGTAAAGAAAAGCAAATCTGCAGCTCTTGATTCTTGTCCGCAGCGCAAAGGGGTATGTGTAAGGGTTTACACCACTACTCCTAAAAAGCCGAACTCAGCTATGAGAAAAGTAGCAAGGGTTCGTCTCACTAATGGTAAGGAAGTCAATGCTTACATCGGTGGAGAAGGACACAATTTACAAGAGCACTCTTTAGTGCTCGTACGTGGTGGAAGGGTAAAAGACCTTCCAGGGGTAAGATACCACATCGTACGAGGAGCTGAAGACACTGCTGGTGTAGAAGGTAGAACTCAACGTCGTTCTAAGTATGGAACAAAAAGACCAAAAGCGAAAAAATAATTTAAAGCTTTCAAGAAATGAGAAGAAGAAAAGCCAAAAAAATCCCGATTCTCCCGGATCCAAAATTTAACGAAATTATCGTAACAAAATTCGTTAATAATTTAATGTATGATGGGAAAAAGACATTAGCATTTAAGATTTTTTATGATGCGATTGAAATCGTTGATACAAAAATCGAAGAGCAAGATGGTCTTGATGTTTGGAAAAAAGCATTGGAAAATGTTACACCAAGTGTCGAAGTTAGAAGCCGTAGGGTAGGTGGAGCTACGTTCCAAATCCCTACACCGGTTCGTGAAGAAAGAAAACAATCGTTAGCTATGAAATGGTTAATAGGTTATTCTCGTAAACGTAATGAAAAATCAATGGCTGGTAAATTAGCTTCTGAAATCATCGCTGCTTCGAAAGAAGAGGGTGCTGCTTTCAAGAAAAAAGGCGATACAATTCGTATGGCTGAGGCTAACAAAGCATTTTCACATTTTAGATTTTAATTATCATGTCAAGAGATCTTAAATTCACAAGAAATATTGGTATTGCTGCGCACATTGATGCTGGTAAAACTACAACTACTGAGCGTATACTTTATTATGGTGGTGTAAATCACAAAATTGGTGAGGTACACGACGGTGGAGCTACGATGGACTGGATGGAGCAAGAGCAGGAAAGAGGTATTACTATTACTTCTGCTGCTACAACTTTGAAATGGCAATATCGTAATCAAGAGTATCACATGAATATTATTGATACTCCTGGACACGTTGACTTTACAGTTGAGGTGAATCGTTCATTACGTGTATTGGATGGTTTGGTGTTTTTGTTTTCAGCAGTTGATGGTGTTGAACCACAATCTGAAACAAATTGGAGATTAGCAAATAATTATAATGTTCCTCGTATTGGTTTCGTTAATAAAATGGATCGTTCAGGAGCAGATTTTTTAAATGTCTGTAGACAAGTTAAGGAAATGCTTGGAAGCCAAGCTTTACCTCTTCAATTAAATATTGGTGCTGAAGACGATTTCTTAGGGGTTGTTGATTTAATCAACTTCAAAGGGATTGTTTGGAATGAGCATGATATGGGTATGACTTTCAAGGAAGTTGAAATTCCTGCAGATATTATTGATGAAGCACGTCAATTACGTGAAGAATTATTGGAAGCTGTTGCAGAATTTGATGATACATTAATGGAGAAATATTTTGTTGATCCAGAATCATTAACTGAAAGAGAAATTTTAGATGCATTAAGAGCTGCTACTATCGCTGGTAAAGTTGTACCAATGATGTGTGGTTCTGCGTTTAAAAACAAAGGTGTTCAAGCAATGTTGGATATGGTAATGGAAATTTTACCTTCTCCAATGGATGTTGATGGGATTACGGGTACTGATCCAAAAACTGGTGAAGAGACTGTTCGTCAACCTTCTTACAATGAGCCATTTGCTGCATTAGCATTTAAAATTGCTACGGATCCTTTCGTGGGACGTTTGTGTTTTATCCGTGCTTATTCAGGTAATTTACAAGCGGGTTCTTATGTTTATAACACGCGGTCAGAAAATAAGGAGCGTATTTCACGTATATTCCAAATGCATGCGAATAAACAAAATCAAATTGATGAATTAGGAGCAGGGGATATTGGTGCTGTAGTTGGATTTAAAGATATTCGTACTGGAGATACTTTGTGTGATGAAAAGAATCCAATTATTCTTGAATCTATGAATTTCCCTGAGCCAGTAATTGGTTTAGCAATCGAACCTAAAACTCAAGCTGATACAGACAGACTTTCTATTGGTTTAAATAAACTTTCTGAGGAAGATCCTACATTCAGAGTAAATACGGACGATGAGACTGGACAGACAATCATTAGTGGTATGGGTGAGCTTCACTTAGAAATCATAATTGATCGTTTGAAAAGAGAATTTAAAGTTGAAGTGAATCAAGGTGCACCTCAAGTTTCTTATAGAGAAGCAATTACTACTGAAATTCAACACAGAGAGGTATATAAAAAACAATCTGGTGGACGTGGTAAATTTGCTGACATTCTAGTTAAAATTTCTCCGCAAGACAATCAAGAGAAAACGGGCTTAGAATTTATCAATACGATTAAAGGGGGTAATATTCCTCGTGAATTTATTCCATCGGTTGAAAAAGGATTTAAAGAATCAATGAAGAATGGTGTTTTGGCTGGATATCTTGTAGATTCAATGAAAGTTGAATTAATGGATGGTTCTTATCATAATGTCGATTCAGATTCTTTGTCTTTTGAAATTTGTGCTAGAATGGCATATCGTGAGGCCTTGAAAAAATGTAAGCCTGTTTTATTAGAGCCAATCATGAAATTAGAGGTGGTAACACCAGAAGAAAACATGGGTGATGTTGTAGGTGATTTAAATCGTCGTCGTGGGATGATGAAAGGAATGGATGATCGTCATGGTGCAAAAGTTGTTAAAGCGGATGTTCCACTTTCTGAAATGTTTGGATATGTTACTCAACTTCGTACGATAACTTCTGGACGTGCTACTTCAAGTATGGAGTTTTCACATTACTCAGAAGCACCTCGTAATGTTGCTGATGATGTAATTGCTAAAATTAACGGAAAAGTTAACGCTTAATAGTATTTTATATGAGCCAGAAAATTAGAATCAAATTAAAATCATACGATCACAATTTAGTAGATAAGTCTGCTGAAAAGATTGTAAAAACGGTTAAAGCTACCGGTGCTGTAGTTAGTGGACCAATCCCACTTCCAACACACAAAAGAATTTATACGGTATTAAAATCTCCGCACGTCAATAAAAAAGCACGTGAGCAGTTTGAACTTTGCTCTTACAAACGATTGTTAGACATTTATAGTTCATCTTCTAAAACGGTTGATGCATTAATGCGTTTAGAACTTCCTAGTGGAGTTGATGTAGAAATTAAAGTTTAATAAATAAAAGTTAAAGTATGCCTGGAATAATTGGTAGAAAAGTCGGAATGACTAGCATCTTTAGTGCCGAGGGTAAGGCAACGCCATGCACAGTCATAGAAGCAGGTCCTTGTGTTGTAACTCAGTTAAAAACACAAGATAGAGATGGTTACGACGCAGTTCAGTTAGGTTTCGGAGAACGTAAAGATCAAAGAACACCGAACGCACTTAAAGGACATTTTAAAAAAGCTAATACAACGCCTAAATCTAAATTGGCTGAGTTTAAAGGTTTTGATGGATTGAATTTGGGTGATCTTGTGAATGTAGACATTTTCGCAGAAGGAGAGTTTGTTGGAGTAGTTGGTACTTCAAAAGGGAAAGGTTTCCAAGGTGTAGTTAGAAGACATAACTTCGCAGGAGTTGGTCAAGCTACTCATGGTCAACATAACCGTTTACGTGCACCAGGTTCTATTGGTGCTTGTTCTTATCCAGCTCGTGTATTCAAAGGGATGCGTATGGCTGGTCAAATGGGGAACAAACGTGTTATGACTGAAAACCTTGAGGTTTTGAAAGTGTTAACAGACAAAAATTTAATCGTAGTGAAAGGATCGGTTCCTGGAGCTAAAGGTTCAACTGTATTAATCGCGAAATAATGGAAGTTAAAGTAATTGACCAAACGGGAAAAACTACTTCTAAAAAAGTAGCTTTATCAGATGCAATCTTTGGTATTGAGCCAAACGATCACGCAATTTATTTAGATGTTAAACAACATTTAGCAAACAGACGTCAAGGAACACATAAAGCAAAAGAAAGAAATGAAATTGCTGGTTCTACACGTAAAATTAAAAAACAGAAAGGTACAGGCGGAGCACGTGCAGGTAGTATCAAATCTGGTACAATTGTAGGTGGTGGTCGTATTTTCGGTCCAAGACCGCGTAATTATCATTTCAAATTGAACGTGAAATTGAAGCGTTTAGCTAGAAAGTCTGCTTTTTCTTATAAAGTTAAAGGAGATGCTTTGATCGTTTTAGAAGATGTAAACTTTGATTCAATTAAGACTAAAGGTTTTATTTCTTTGATTAATAACTTAGAGTTACAAAATGATAAAGTATTATTTATTTTGGGTTCACAAAATGATAATGTATATTTGTCATCTAGAAACTTGAAAAAAGTCAAAGTTGTTACCGCAGATTCTGTAAATACATATGATGTATTGAATGCTAAAAAAGTTGTTTTAGCAGAAAGTTCGTTGGAAGTGATTGAAAACATTCTAAACTAATATAGTGATGAATAACATTATTAAAAAACCTCTTATTAGTGAAAAAGCTACGATTGCGACTGAAACGCGCAACCGTTTCACTTTTAAAGTTGAAAAAAGTTCTAATAAAATAGAAATAAAAAACGCTGTCGAAAAAATGTACGGAGTTCACGTAACCGAAGTGCGTACACAAACCTATGGTGGCGGAAAATCCTCTGTTAAGCAAACTAACAAAGGTATCGTTGTGCGACCTAACAATCCTTGGAAAAAAGCGATTGTTACTGTTGCATCTGGAGAGACGATTGACTTGTATAACAACCTTTAAAAAAAAGAAATGGGTCTTAAAAAATTCAAGCCTACAACTCCAGGGCAAAGACACAAGATTAACAGTACTTACGCTGAAGTAACAACTAATGTTCCTGAAAAATCATTAGTTACCAAAAAGTCTAAGTCTGGTGGTCGAAACAATGACGGTAAAATGACTATGAGATACATAGGAGGAGGTCATAAACAAAGATACCGTATCATTGATTTTAAAAGAGACAAGCAGGATATTCCTGCAACTGTTAAAACAATTGAGTATGATCCAAATCGAACGGCTCGTATTGCTTTATTGTATTATGCTGATGGAGAAAAACGATATATGATCGCTCCCGAAGGTTTACAAGTTGGTGATACTGTTGTTTCTGGTAAAACTGCTACTCCCAATGTTGGTAACGCAATGTTTTTGAGCGATGTTCCTTTGGGAACAGTTATTCATAACATAGAATTACATCCAGGGAAGGGAGGCGCTATTGCTAGAGGTGCTGGTACGTATGCTCAATTGAATGCTCGTGATGGTCGTTATGCGATTGTTAAAATGCCTTCAGGTGAAACCCGGATGGTATTAACAACGTGTTTAGCTACTATCGGTTCTGTTTCAAATTCAGAGCATAGTCTTGTTGTATCTGGTAAAGCAGGTAGATCAAGATGGTTAGGAAGAAGACCTCGCGTTCGTGGAGTAGTGATGAATCCTGTTGATCACCCAATGGGCGGTGGTGAAGGAAAAAATTCCGGAGGTCATCCTAGATCACGTAATGGTATTCCTGCAAAAGGATACAAAACGAGATCTAAAACTAAATATTCAGATAAGTTAATCATCGAGAAAAGAAAGAAATAGTAAGCTATGAGTAGATCGTTGAAAAAGCCACCATTTGTTCATTACAAATTATTTACAAGAGTGGAAGAAGCGCAAGCTTCAAACAGCAAAGCCGTGATCAAAACTTGGTCAAGAGCTTCTACGATTACACCAGATTTCGTAGGGTTAACAATCGCTGTTCATAATGGGAATAAGTTTATTCCTGTTTTCGTAACTGAGAACATGGTAGGTCACAAGTTAGGTGAATTTTCACCAACGCGTAACTTCCGTGGTCACGGGGCAGATAAGAAAAATAAGAAAAGATAGTTTTTAAATTAAGTAGTGACATGGGCGCTAGAAAAAGATTAAGAGCTGAGACATTAAATCTAGAGAAATCTACAACTGCGATTGCAAGTTTGAAAGGTTCTCCGATTGCTCCGAGAAAGATGAGATTAGTTGCAGATCTTGTAAGGGGAGTTGAAGTAAATAAAGCTCTAAACATTTTGCAACATAATTCTAAATTTGCTTCTAAAAGTCTTGAAAAGCTGTTGCGTTCTGCAATTGCCAATTGGGAACAAAAAAATGAAGGAAAAAGTATTGAAGATGAAAAATTAATTGTATCTTCTATCCAAGTTGATAGTGCTGCAATGATGAAACGTGTTCAAACTGCACCTCAAGGTAGAGCACATAGAATTAGAAAAAGATCGAACCACGTTACCATTATTGTAGATGGTGCTAAATAAGTAATAAAACATGGGACAAAAGACAAATCCAATAGGAAATAGATTAGGTTTCATCCACGGATGGGATTCTAACTGGTACGGAGGAAGTGGTACGAAAAGTAAAGATAATGCCGAAAAAATAGTTGAGGACGATAAAATCCGTAAATATTTATTCACTCGTTTATCTAAAGCTAGTATTTCCAAAGTTATCATTGAGAGAACTCTAAAACTAGTTACCGTTACTGTTAATACCGCACGTCCAGGAGTGATAATCGGTAAAGGTGGTCAAGAGGTTGATAAGTTAAAAGAAGAACTTAAAAAATTGACGAAGAAAGAAATCCAAATCAATATATTTGAGGTTAAACGTCCAGAATTGGATGCTCATTTAGTTGCGGAAGGTATTTCTCGTCAAATTGAAGCTCGTATTTCGTTTCGTCGTGCAATTAAAACGGCTATTAATTCAACGATGAGAATGGGTGCGGAAGGTATCAAAGTTAAAATATCAGGTCGTCTTAATGGTGCTGAAATGGCACGTAATGAGATGTACAAAGATGGACGTACTCCGTTACATACGTTCAGAGCTGATATTGACTATGCAGTAAGTGAAGCTCACACCACTTATGGTAGAATTGGTATCAAAGTATGGATCTGTAAAGGTGAGGTTTTTGGTAAGAGGGATTTATCTCCAAATGTAGGAATGTCTGCAGCTGGTTCTAAATCATCTCCTTCTCAATCTCCAAACCGTAAGTCGGCTCCAAAAAGAAAGAAAAATATTTGATGTACTAAATTAGTAAAGATGTTACAGCCAAAAAGAACCAAATTTAGAAGAGTACAAAAAGGAAGAAATCGTGGTGAAGCTCAACGTGGTAGCACTATCGCTTTTGGATCTTTTGGACTCAAAACTTTGGAGCCTGCATGGATTACTTCTAGACAAATTGAAGCTTCTCGTATCGCAGTTACGCGTTTTATGAAAAGAGAAGGTCAAGTTTGGATTAGGATTTTCCCTGATAAACCTGTTACTTCCAAACCTGCAGAGGTAAGGATGGGTAAGGGTAAAGGAGCTCCAAGCCACTGGGTTGCTGTAGTTAAACCGGGTCGAATTTTGTTTGAAGCGGATGGAGTTCCATACGAAACAGCAAAAGAGGCTTTACGTTTAGCTGCGCAAAAATTGCCAGTAAAATGCAAGTTCATAGTTCGTAATGATTATGTTGTACCTGAAAAATAACTAAAAGATGAAACAAGAAGAAATCATAAAGTTATCTGATGTTGAATTAAAAAACAATATCACTGTTTTCGAAGATAAGTTAAGTAAAATGAGTGTGTCTCATAAAGTAACTCCTATTGAAAACCCGCTACAAATACGTTTCGTTCGTAGAACAATCGCGCGATTTAAAACAGAATTGGGTAAACGAGTACAAGCTTAAGCTTGTTTAATTTGAAATTAGCTAATGGAAAAGCGTAATTTAAGAAAAGAAAGAATAGGGATTGTTACTAGCGACAAAATGGAGAAATCGATTGTCGTTTCTGTTGAAAGAAAGGTAAAACACCCAAAATATGGTAAGTTCGTAAAAAAAACTACTAAATTTGTAGCTCATGATGAAAATAACGACTGTAACGAAGGTGATACAGTTCGCATCATGGAAACCAGACCTTTATCTAAGTCTAAAAATTGGAGATTAGTAGAAATTGTCGAAAGAGTTAAATAATCATTAAAAAATGATACAACAGGAATCAAGACTTTCAGTAGCTGATAACTCCGGAGCAAAAGAGGTGTTATGTATACGCGTATTAGGCGGTACAAAACGTCGCTATGCTTCAGTTGGAGATAAAATAGTAGTTGCTATAAAGAGCGCAACGCCCTCTGGTGCCGTTAAGAAAGGTCAGGTAGCCAAGGCAGTAATAGTAAGAACAAAAAAGGAAGTGCGTAGAGCTGATGGTTCTTACATCCGTTTCGATGATAACGCAGTGGTAATCTTAAACCAAGCTGGTGAGATGAGAGGTACGCGTATTTTTGGACCGGTAGCACGGGAGCTTCGTGAAAACAATTTTATGAAAATTGTTTCTCTAGCTCCAGAAGTACTTTAAATTTCGTTAGTTATGCAAAAGAAATTACACATTAAAGTGGGAGATGTCGTTAAGGTACTTAGCGGTGAATCTCGTGGACGAGACGGTAAAATTCTTGTCATAGACAGGAAAAAAGGTCGTGCTTCTGTTGAAGGACTTAACTTAGTTAAAAAACATGCTAAGCCAAGTGCATCAAATCCGCAAGGAGGTATTATCGAAATGGAAAGTTCAATTAACATTTCAAATCTTATGGTTGTTCATAAAGGTCAAGCATCTCGATTAGGTCGTAAATTGAATGAAGCAGGTAAATTAGTTCGTTATTCTAAAAAGTCAGGGGAGGAGATCAAATAATGAGTTATACACCAAGACTAAAAGATATGTATGCACAGGAAATAATTCCTGTTCTTACTGAAAAATTTGGGTACAAAACGGTTATGCGTGTACCTAGATTAAGTAAAATCGTTTTAAGCCAAGGAGTTGGTGATGCGGTTGCTGATAAAAAATTAGTAGATAATGCAGTTGCTGATTTGTCTCGTATTGCTGGACAAAGAGCTATTGCTACACTTTCAAAAAAGGATATTTCTAATTTTAAATTACGTAAAGGGATGCCTGTAGGCACTAAAGTTACTTTACGTGGTGACAAAATGTACGATTTCTTAGATCGTTTAATCGCAGTAGCTTTGCCTCGTACAAGAGATTTTCGTGGAATCAATCCTAAAGGATTTGATGGTAGAGGTAATTTTAATTTAGGTATTAAAGAACATATTATCTTCCCTGAAATCGATATCGATAAAGTAAGTAGAATGATGGGTATGGATATTACCTTTGTTACTTCTGCTGAAAACGATGAAGAGGCGAAAGCTTTATTAGATGCTTTTGGTTTTCCATTTATTAAAAAATAATTACAATGGCTAAGGAATCAATGAAAGCGCGTGAGCGCAAAAGAGAAAGAATGGTAGCGAGAGATCTTGAAAAAAGAAAAGCGATTACTACAATTCTAAAATCTTCAAGTAACGACGAAAAAATACAAAGTGCAAAGTGGGATGCTATGTTAGCTATTCAAAAACTTTCTGCTAATGGTGCAAAAGTTCGTCTACATAACCGTTGTGGAATCACAGGTCGACCTAGAGGTTATATGCGTCAATTCGGTATTTCAAGGGTAACATTCCGTGAAATGGCTTTGGCAGGTAAAATCCCTGGTGTAAAAAAATCAAGTTGGTAATAAGTTTATTCTAAAAAAAAATGAATACAGATCCTATTGCAGATTTCTTAACTCGAATTCGAAACGCGAGTAGTGCTGGATTGAAAATTGTTGAAATTCCTGGTTCTAATGTTAAAAGAGCTATGACTACAATTCTTTTTGATCAAGGTTACATCACGAATTATAAATTCGAAGAGGATGATAAACAAGGTGTAATTAAAATTGCACTAAAATACAATCAGTCAACGAAAGTGCCTGCTATCACAAAAATTACAAGAGCATCTAGACCAGGTTTACGAAAGTATAGTGGTTCATCTGATATGCCGCGTGTTTTAAATGGCTTAGGTATTGCAGTTGTTTCTACATCTAGAGGTGTAATGACTGATAAGGAAGCTAGAAAAATAAACGTAGGTGGCGAGGTACTTTGTTACGTATATTAATTAATTAGAAAGTAAAAAATGTCAAGGATAGGTAAATCCCCAGTTACGATCCCGAGTGGAGTAGAAGTAAAAGTTGATGGAAACATAGTTTCTGTTAAAGGTTCTAAAGGTACTTTATTACAAGCATTTGATGCTTGTGTAGGTATAACTATAGAAGAAAACGTAATCACTTTTAGCCGCGAATCAGATGCACCTGAACATAGAGCTAAGCACGGTTTATACCGTTCTTTAGTTAACAATATGATCATCGGTGTTTCGGAAGGGTACAAAAAGGAATTAGAAGTAATAGGTGTAGGTTACAGAGCTGTAGCTACGGGTCAAATATTAGAGTTATCTCTAGGTTTTTCTCACCCTATTGTTTTTGAAATTCCTTCAGAAATTATGGTATCTGCAGAAACCCTTAAGGGTAAAGCTCCAGTCGTTAGATTAGAATCTTTCGATAAGCAACTAGTTGGACAAGTTGCTGCCAAAATTCGTTCCCTTCGTAAGCCAGAACCATACAAAGGTAAAGGTGTAAGATTTGTAGGTGAAGAAATTAGAAGAAAGGCTGGTAAGTCTGCAGGTAAAAAATAATTAATCATTTATCATGGCGTTTAGTAAAATAAATAGAAGAGCAAAAATTAAAAGAAGGATTAGAAAAAAAATTTCAGGTACTTCTTCTTTGCCTCGTTTAACAGTATTTCGTAGTAACAAGCAGATATATGCTCAGTTAATTGACGATTCAAAGGGTGTTACATTAGTATCTGCAGGTTCTTATAATAGTGCTGCTACTGATAAAGTAACTAAAGTAGAGCAAGCTGCAATTGTTGGTAAAGAAGTTGCCAAAAAAGCGATTGAAGCTGGAATCGAAAAAGTTGTTTTTGATAGAAATGGATATTTATATCACGGAAGAGTAAAATCATTAGCTGACTCTGCAAGAGAAGGAGGACTTAAATTTTAAACGATGGCTGCAAATAATTTAAATAGAGTAAAATCTACTGAAACAGAATTAAAAGATAAGTTAGTTTCTGTTAATCGTGTTACAAAAGTAACTAAAGGTGGACGTACGTTCAGTTTTTCTGCGATAGTAGTAGTCGGTGACGAAAACGGTATTGTTGGTCATGGATTAGGTAAAGCAAAAGAGGTTACTGAAGCAATTACGAAAGGAATTGATGACGCAAAAAAGAATTTAATTCGTGTGCCTATTCTAAGAGGTACTGTACCTCATGCCCAAAAAGGCAAGTTTGGTGGTGCAGAAGTATTGTTGAAACCAGCTACTCCTGGAACAGGTGTTATTGCAGGTGGTGCAATGCGTGCTGTATTAGAAAGTGTTGGTATTCATAATGTACTGGCAAAATCACAAGGGTCATCTAACCCGCACAATGTTATTAAAGCAACAATGGACGCATTAACTCAAATGAGAGATGCTGTTACTGTAGCTAAACAACGCGGTATTTCATTGGATAAAGTATTTAACGGTTAATTTTTATATCATGGCTACAATTAAATTAAAGCAAATTAAAAGTGCTATTAAACGTCCCGCTGATCAAAAAGCAACAGTTAAAGCTTTAGGGTTTAGAAAATTGAATCACGTGGTAGAGCATGAAGCTACACCTCAAATTCTTGGAATGGTTAAGAAAGTACAACATCTTATTCAAGTTATTGAGTAACATCTTTAAATCGTAAAAAAAATGAATTTACATAATTTAACTCCAGCAGACGGTTCTGTTAAAAAAATAAAGAGAATTGCTCGTGGGCAAGGATCTGGTCACGGTGGTACGTCTACACGTGGACACAAAGGAGCAAAGTCAAGATCTGGTTACAGTAAAAAAATCGGTTTTGAAGGTGGTCAGATGCCTCTTCAAAGACGTGTTCCTAAATTTGGTTTTAAGAATATCAATAGGGTAGATTATAAAGCTATTAATTTAGATATTATTCAATCTTTAATTGAAAGAAAAAATGTTACTGAAATTACTCCTGAAGTCCTTTTGGAAAATGGTTTAATATCTCGTAATGACTTAGTAAAAGTGTTAGGTAGAGGTGAGCTTTCAGTTAAAATTAGTGTGTCAGCACATAAGTTTTCTGGTTCTGCTAAATCTTTAATTGAAGCACTTGGTGGTAATTGTTCAGAATTATAATTATTTTTGCTTTTATTTTATAAGTAAATGAAGAAATTTATACAGAACATAAAGAATATCTGGAAAGTTGAAGAATTAAGAAAGAGGATTTTATTGACTCTTTCATTAATTCTTGTATACCGGATTGGTTCATACATTATTTTACCTGGTGTAAATTATGATGCATTGGCTTCAGCAAATGCTAAAGGTGATGCAAATGCATTAGAAACATTACTTTCCTTGTTTTCTGGGGGTGGTTTTTCGAATGCATCTATCATGGCTTTAGGTATTATGCCTTACATTAGTGCTTCAATTATCATGCAGTTACTCGGCATGGCAGTTCCTGCAGTTCAAAAAATGCAAAGTGAAGGTGAGTCAGGAAAAAAACGTATAAACAACTATACACGTATTTTAACGATTGTTATCTGTGCCTTACAAGCTCCTTCTTATTTAACTTTATGGGTAGGTAATAAAGGTGCACTTCCATTAGATGCTGGTTCTATGTGGTGGATACAATCAACTATTGTTCTAGTTGCTGGTTCAATGTTTGCTGTTTGGATTGGTGAACGAATTACAGATAAGGGAATAGGAAATGGTATTTCAATATTAATTACCGTTGGTATATTATCACGTTTTCCTCAGGCTTTATTTGCTGAAATTGGTTTTAGTTCTTCTAATTTAATTAAAATTGTTCTTGAGTTATTGGCATTCATGCTAATTGTGTTAGGTACTATTTTGATCGTTCAAGGTGTAAGAAAAATTCCTATGAGCACTGCAAAAAGAATTGCTGGAACTAGAGGTGTTGATTCTCAGGGAGCAAGAAGTTATTTGCCTATTAAAGTAAATGCGAGTGGTGTAATGCCAATTATATTTGCTCAAGCAATTGTAACAATTCCTGTCATGTTTTTTGCTTCATCTGAAGGAGGGAACTTTATTCAAAGAACCTTAGGTGATATTTATGGTTTTTCTTATAATTTATTATTAGCAGTTTTGATTATTGTTTTTACTTTCTTTTACACTGCAATTATGATAAATCCTCGTAAGATGGCTGAAGATATGAAACGTAATGGTGGTTTTATACCAGGTGTTCGACCAGGAGACGAAACAGCTAATTATATTGATACTTTAGTTTCTAGAATTACCTTACCTGGTTCAATGTTTTTAGCAATTATTGCAATATTACCGGCCATTGCTCATGGTGCTGGTATTACATCTGGTTTTGAAATGTTTTTTGGTGGTACTTCTCTTTTAATTATGGTTGGTGTTGTTTTAGATACTTTACAACAAATTGAGACATACCTTTTAAATCAACATATGGATGGTTTAATGGAAGGATCAAGAGTTAAAGGAAGACAATTATCAACTGAATTATCAGGTTTTTAAGTATGGCTAAGCAAACATCAATTGAACAAGACGGTGTAATTATTGAAGCTTTATCTAATGCGATGTTTCGTGTAGAATTAGAGAATGGTCATGTAATTACAGCACACATTTCAGGTAAAATGAGAATGTTTTATATTAAAATTTTACCTGGTGATAGAGTAAAGGTTGAGATGTCACCTTATGATTTAACAAAGGGACGCATCTCTTTTAGATATAAATAGAAAAGACCTAAAAATAAAAAGTATATGAAAGTTAGAGCTTCAGTAAAAAAACGTTCTGCAGACTGTAAGATCGTTAAGAGAAAAGGTGTGGTTTATGTGATTAATAAGAAAAATCCTAAACTTAAACAAAGACAAGGGTAAAATAGATAAAATATGGCACGTATAGCAGGAATAGATTTACCAAAGAAAAAAAGAGGTGTTATTGGTTTAACTTACATCTATGGAATTGGTCGTAGTACATCAAAACAAATTTTGGTTACTAATAATATTGATGAAAACATTAAAGTTCAAGATTGGAACGATGAACAAATTGGTTTAATTCGTGAATCGATTAATGAGTTTAAGGTTGAAGGTCAATTACGTTCTGAGATTCAATTAAACATTAAACGTTTAATGGATATTGGTTGTAATAGAGGAATTCGTCATAGAGCTGGTTTACCTTTAAGAGGTCAACGTACTAAAAATAATTCCAGAACAAGAAAAGGGAAGAGAAAAACAGTTGCAAACAAGAAAAAAGCAACTAAATAATTCGTAATTATGGCAAAAGCTGAAAAAAAGAAGAAGAAAAATGTCAAAGTAGATGCAATTGGTGAAGCGCATATTCAAGCTACCTTCAACAATGTTATTATTTCTTTGACTAACAATGCAGGACAGGTTATTTCATGGTCTTCTGCAGGGAAAATGGGTTTTAGAGGTTCAAAAAAGAATACTCCTTATGCTGCTCAAATGGCTGCGGAAGATTGTTCAAAAGAAGCTCATGACTTCGGACTACGTAAAGTAAAAGTATTTGTAAAAGGTCCAGGTGGTGGACGTGAATCAGCAATTAGATCTATTCATAATGCTGGTATAGAAGTTACAGAAATTATTGACATTACTCCATTACCTCATAATGGATGTAGACCTCCTAAACATAGAAGGGTATAACAATTTATTAATCATAAAGAGAATTATTAGTATCGAAGGAAAAGCCTTAATTCATACTATCTCTTTTTAAAACAACAAAAAATGGCAAGATACACAGGTCCTAAAACCAAAATTGCTCGTAGATTTAGTGAGGCAATTTTTGGTCCAGACAAAGCGTTAGAAAAAAGAAATTACCCTCCTGGACAACACGGTCCAAATAAAAGAAGAGGTAGTAAAAAATCAGAGTATGCTATTCAGTTAGCTGAAAAGCAAAAAGCTAAGTATACATACGGTATTCTTGAAAAACAATTCTCAAATTTATTTGAGAAAGCTTCAAGAATGAAAGGCATTACGGGTGAAAACTTGTTGATCCTTTGTGAGTCACGTTTGGATAACACTGTTTTTCGTTTAGGTATTTCTCCTACGCGAAGTGGTGCTAGACAATTAGTTTCTCACAGACATATTATCGTAAATGGTGAAGTGGTTAACATACCTTCTTACACTTTGAAAGTTGGAGATGTTGTTGGTGTTAGAGAAAAGTCTAAATCATTAGAGACAATTAACAATTCATTATCTTCTACTACAAAAAGACACGACTGGTTAGATTGGAATCCATCTGAATTTGCAGGTAGATTTTTAATTGCACCGTCACGTGAAATGATTCCTGAAAATATCAAGGAACAATTAATTGTAGAGTTGTATTCTAAATAATAATTAAAGTATAAATATGGCTATTTTAGATTTTCAGAAGCCTGACAAGGTTATTATGATTCAATCGGATGAACACAAAGGAAACTTTGAATTTCGTCCTTTAGAACCGGGTTATGGTATTACTGTAGGTAATGCTTTGCGTCGTATATTATTATCTTCTTTGGAAGGTTTTGCGATTGCATCAATTCGTATTGAAGGTGTTGATCATGAATTCACTACACTTAAAGGTGTGGTTGAAGATATTACAGAAATTGTACTTAATTTAAAACAAGTATGTTTCAAACAACAAATTGAAGGAACTGATAATGAAACTCTTATTGTTTCTGTTTCTGGACAAAAACAATTAACTGCTGGTGATTTAGGTAAATTTACGTCTGCATTTCAAGTGTTAAATCCTGATTTAGTAATTTGCAATATGGAATCTTCTGTTAGATTTGACATGGAAATCACTATTATTAAAGGAAGAGGTTATGTTCCTGCGGAAGAAAATAAAATCCCCAATGTTCCTTTTGGAACGATTTTTATTGATTCT